>CALNBW010000286.1 GCA_937874815.1 uncultured Bacillota bacterium
CCATACATGCTATAATAACTAGAGTTATTACAAGTGGGGTTGAGAAGGAAGGGATGAGCCTAGAGTGAAAGAGCACGAAGATAAGTTTGTAAAGAACGCCGCCATTTTAAGCGTGGCAGGAATTTTCGTGAGGGCCTTGGGGGCCGTCTATCGCATTCCGTTGGCCCGTTTTGCCGGACAAGAGATCATGGGACTATACCAAATGGCTTATCCTATATATACCACTTTGCTGGCAATTTCTATCTCCGGGCCACCAATCGCTGTCGCCAAAATGGTGGCGGAACGGGTAGCTAGGCAGAGGTATCGAGCAGCGCAGAGGGTTTTTCAGATTTCCATGTTGGTGCTCGGCACATTAGGTTTGCTGTCCACTATCGTTTTGATGTTTGCCTCGCCCTATCTGGTAAACAATGTTCTAGGCGATAAGCGGGCAATAGGTTCGCTGATGGCTATGGCACCCGCTGTGCTGATTGTGGCCCTGATGTCTGGCATGCGCGGCTATTTCCAAGGTCTGCAAGAGATGGTTCCCTATGCCCTCAGTCAGATTGCTGAGCAAGTAGTGAGGGTCTCTATTGCTTTAGGGTTCGGCTTTTATCTCCTGTCCTTACACAAAGCCCCTGAAGTTGTAGCAACCGGAATATCTTCGGGTGTTACCCTAGGAGGGCTGGCGGGGTTAATAGTGCTCCTTATCGCCTATGGTCGGCTTAAACCGCGCCTGCAAAAGCAATGGCAACGGGAGCGTAAGGTGGGCGAAAGCGGCCGTAAAATAGTCAACGAATTCTTCTCCTTAGCCATACCCATTACTATTGGCGGTATCGTAGTGCCGTTAATGCAACTTATTGATGCGGGAGTGGTGCCGCGGCGCTTACTGGATGCCGGTTTTTCGCAAGCGGAAGCAACAGGCATGTATGGGCAGCTATCGGGAATGGCAACACCGCTGATCAACTTGCCGCAGATGTTCACGGTGGCCTTAGTGGCCAGTTTGATTCCCTCTATCGCCGCCGCCGTTTCTTTGGGGCAACGCCACTTGGTGCAATCTCGTTCCACTCTGGCCTTGAAATTAGCTATGCTGATCAACCTACCAGCTGCTGTGGGCTTATCAGTGCTAGCGGGTCCTATTAGCATATTGCTTTACGGCGAGCAAAACGGCGCTGGTGTTGGTTTCCCGTTGGCCGTGCTCGCTTATGCCGTGGCGTTTTTGGCACTGCAGCAGACGACCTCGGGCATCTTGCAAGGCTTAGGCAAGACCTATCTCCCGGTAATAAACCTATTCTTTGGTGGTGTAGCTAAGCTGATCGCAACCTATTTCCTCACGGCCATCCCCGCGCTCAACATTCGGGGGTCGGCCTTGAGCACCGTCATTGGTTTTACTGTTTCTTCTATATTGAACTACCGGGCCATGTTACGCGTCTCTAACATTAAAGTGCCTATCGGCCAAACCTTTATCCGCCCTGCCTTGGCCAGCGTCGGAATGGGTATTGCTACGCATTATAGTTATTACTGGTTGATAGGGCGCGCTTCTAATACTGTAGCGACCTTGTTGTCCATCATGATCGCTCTGGTGTTCTATGGCTTCTTGGTGCTGCTCACAGGCGTGCTGACAGCCGAGGAGCTGGCCGCCATCCCGAAAATAGGGCAACCACTAAGCCAGATCCTGCTAAGATTTCGTCTCATTCGGGAGGGGTAAACGTGTCGAATCAAGACCAGGCGGGCTCGTTGCTAATCGAGCTCACGGAGGTAATGGACAAGCTGCGGGCCCCCGACGGGTGCCCTTGGGACCGGGAGCAAAGCCATGTATCTTTGATGCCTTACTTGCTGGAGGAAGCCTATGAGGTCCTGGAAGCCATTCAGCTGGCAGATATGCATAAGCTGGCTGAGGAGTTGGGAGACTTATTACTGCAGATTGTCTTCCATGCCCAAATAGCAAAGGAACAGGGTGAGTTTGACCTATCTGAGCCGATCAGGCAGATTGTGGCCAAGCTAAAGCGTAGGCATCCTCACGTTTTTGGGCAGACTAAAGTCGCATCCAGTGAGCAAGTGCTGGCAAACTGGGAAGCAATCAAGGCGCAAGAACGCAAAGGGAATAGCAATGTTTCGTTGCTGGACACCGTCCCGCGTAACATGCCCGCTTTGATGCAAGCCTACAAGATTCAGCAGAAGGCTGCTCGCGTCGGCTTTGACTGGGAGGATATTGGTGGCGCCTACGCTAAAGTAACTGAGGAAAAGGCAGAACTGATGGAGGCTGTAGCCACAGGTGACCAAGCCAAAATCAGCGAGGAATTGGGCGACCTCATGTTTGCGGTTGTCAATGTTGCTAGATTCCTGGCAGTAGAACCGGAAACGGCGCTATTGTATACCGTCATCAAATTTCGCCACCGCTTTTCCTACATTGAGGAACAAGCTAGGGCAGCTGGTCAGGACCTGACTGCCTATAGCTTGAGCGAACTAGACGAGTGGTGGGAAGAGGCGAAGCAACGTAGCTAGGTGAGAGCAGTTAGCACTGCCTTTGCTAGCGAAACAGCAGCGGGGCAATTTTCGCTAAAAATTTGCCGCCAGAAAAGGATTTGGCAATTATTTGTCGAAGTAAGGGAACTGGTAGAAACACCACCGCTTAAGGAGGTTATTGTTGTGGAAACTGTGAAAAAGGCTGATCTAGTAAGTAGAATGGCTGACAAGTCTGGGCTCAACAAAAAGCAAGCTGAGGCGGCCCTAGATGCTTTCGTAGCCACAGTGCAAGAAGCGCTGCAGGCTGGCGAGAAGGTACAGTTGGTCGGTTTTGGCACATTCGAGGCGCGGGATCGGGCAGCACGAACCGGTCGCAATCCTGGCACCGGAGAAGAGATCCAAATCCCGGCTAGTCGTATGCCGGCATTCAAGGCTGGCAAGGTGCTAAAGGACGCTGTCAAGTAGCAACAGCTAGCCCCCTAGTGCGATTCACTACATAAAGGCTTTACACCTATAGTGGCGAAATCAGGTTCGGAATCCCGAACCTGATTTTCGTTAAGCTATGAGGAGGGAAGATATGCGTCTAGATAAGTTTCTTAAAGTCTCCCGTCTGATTAAACGCCGCACCTTAGCTAAAGAGGTCTGTGATCAGGGCCGCGTGCAGGTTAACGGGCGGGTTGCCAAAGCAAGCAATGAGTTAAAAGTGGGCGATATTCTAACGCTTGACTTTGGGCAACGGGTCTTACGAGTGCGAGTAGAGCGCTTGCAGGATTCAGTGCGTAAAGAAGAGGCAGAGCTACTTTTTACCGTGCTTGATGATATGCGCGCACTCTAAAAGTTTGTGGCGGTGTTTTAGCGCTTAGGTGGGAATAATATTGCCGACCAGACTTTGTAGATGGGAGGCAGATGAATATGAGCAGACGTAATCACCTAAGAGTTAGCATCGCTATCTTGATGACCTTACTTTTACTTGTCTCTTGTCGCGCTTTCCGGCGCCCGGAACAAGGACCAGCCAGTGGTGCCCCGGCTATCCCCAAAGCTATTGCTAAGGGGGCCCGGCAAGAGCCAACCTTGAAGGTTTACATCAAAGACACGAAGCAGGTCAAGACCATGCCTTTTGAGGAGTACATTACCGGTGTAGTTGCTGCTGAAATGGACCCGAAATGGCCGCTGGAGGCTTTGGCAGCGCAAGCTATCTTGGCCCGCACCTTTACTTTGGAAAAGATAGCCCGCGAGGGTGGCGTGCCCAATAGAAATGCCCACGCCTCAACCGATACTGAAGAGTTTCAGGCTTATGATGCCAGCCGTATTAATAGCAACGTGCGGGAAGCCGTGCGTGTTACGCGGGGCAAGGTAGCCGCCTATAACGGCAACTATATCCTGGCTTGGTTTCACGCCAACTCGGGAGGCAAAACGGCTACTGCTGCGGAAGGGCTATCCTTTGAAAAGGTGCCTACCCCTTATATAGTTTCAGTGGATGACCCCATCAGCCTGGAGGCCGCTCCTGCGAAGGACCGCGCTTGGACGGCCACCTTCAGCAAAGCTGAAGTGACACAGGCTCTGCAAAAAATGGGTCAGAAACCGGGCAAGTTCACTGACATTAAGATCGTGGAAAAGGGTAACTCGGGACGGGCGCTAAAGCTGGGTATCGGCAACGCTACTGTGAGTGCGCCTGAGTTTCGCTTGGCAATGGGTAGCACCAAGCTGAAATCCACGCTTATCGACTCCATTACTGTCAGTGGCAATAACATCACTTTCAAGGGTAAGGGCTATGGGCACGGTGTTGGCATGTCCCAATGGGGAGCAAAGGGCCGTTCCGAGCAAGGCGCTAAGGCGGAAGACATCATTAAGACTTATTTTCGGGGCATTAACATCTACAAGATTTGGGACTAGCCCGGCTCTAGGCAATGATAATTAAGGCAGACCGGTGGCCACCTGTTCTAGGCCTGCTTTCTGGTTCATATAGTTCTAGCAAGATAGGACAGCCTAGGGGGGATAGTATGAATCAGTCGCATGAACAGTGTCTGCATCGCATCGTGATTACCAATCGGGAGCAAGTCACCTTAGAGGGAGTCATTCATGTTGACAGCTTCGATGACCAGGAGATAATCTTGGAAACCGAGTTAGGGATGATGGCTATTAGAGGCGAAGATCTGCATATCAAGCAGCTGAGCCTTGATGAAGGGCAACTGAGTGTTGAGGGCGTAGTCAAGGCTGTTGATTATCTTGAAGGTGGCTTAGGAGCAGCCGGCAAGAACCGCAACAAGGGGTTCTTCAATCGCGTTTTCGGCTAAAACGGGAGCGTGGGTAAGGCCGCAGTCATACTAGAGCGCGTGTGGCCAGATACTGTGGGAATGAGCTCAGTTCGCCAAGGGAGCGACGGCACTCGCAAGCTCGGCCTGTTGTCGCTCTTGGTCCTTGGCTCCTTCGCTCCTTGATTTATGGCCCCAATGCGCTGTGCGTATGACACGCGGCCTTCCCTGGCTTGGGGGTAGCTGTAGGGGCATCCCAGTGCCTCCCACGAACCGGGGGCCAGACACACAGCCAAAGCGGTTGAGAACAAAAGAGCATCAGTTGCGGCTAAGAGGGGCTGCGGGGCGCTTGCTGTAAGCACGATTGGAGCCTGCTCCTGTGCAAAGCAACACCCCGCAGCCCTACGCTATGCACGTTTGGGGGCCCTTTTTCTCAATCAGACTCTGGTGTGGCACGCTAAATGCGCAGCTGCATATGATATTGTTAACGTGGAGGTGCCATGATGTCGGTAGCCCAACCGCTGAGCGCACTTATTTTTGCTTTTCTTGGTTTCTGCTTTGGCGTGTTTTTCGACCTCTATCGAGCATTACGTCGGTTAGGCACTCCAGGACAGCTATTGACAGCCTCTACTGACCTGTTGTTTTGGTTTACCTATACTGTCTGGGTCTATATCGTACTGCTTAGAGTTAACTCAGGTGAAGTCCGCGTTTTCCTGTTGCTCAGCCTAGCCATCGGGGCCGTCAGCTACTTCGCCTGGTTCAGCAATAGCCTAATGCGGGCCTGGCATTTTTTGTTCCGGCGTGCTATCGCCTTATTCTCTTGGCTCAACCTAGCGGTGAATAAGCTAATAGACACAGTTTTGCGAGTGCTGCTTTGGCCCTATCGTCTACTCTGCACCTTTCTTTTCCTACCGCTGTATACCTTGGCGCGCTGGCTGCTGTTGCCTTTTGTTCGCTTATTAACCCACCTGCGCTCCTGGTTAGCAGCTATTGCGCAGCGAATGTTAGCGCGTCCGCGGGTGATCGGGCAGGCCGTAGCCAAATCCATTGCTAAATTGTGGCGTTTTCCTCCAGAAGATGAATAAATCATATTGCAGGCAGGAGAGTAGGCTAAGCGTGGCGAAGAAATGATGAGGGGGCGCATAGGTTGACAGTAGGTGATAATCATGCCGAATAGGGCTCGGCAAATTATTCCTTTCCCTCAAACGCCGGTTAAGACCAAGGCTAAGCCTAGCACTCGCCACCAAGCCAAAACCAAGACTACTAGGCGGCGGTGGCCAGTGATTTTGGTGTGCACATTGCTCAGCGCTTACTTGGTCTGCCTGGGGATACAATGGGTGCGCCAAGAGTTGCGTCTGCGTGCCTTAGTTGCGCAATATGAAGAGTTGCTGGGGCGACAGCAAGAGTTACAGGCGGAGAAGGAATTGTTACAGCAGCAGATTGATCGCTTGCTAGAAGACCCGGTTTATCTGGAACAGTTAGCGAGAGAAATGGGGATGGTAAAACCGGGGGACACCATCTATGTTCCAAGTGATCCTACTCCGTAAGCAGACTTGCCATTGACGCTTTACGCGGCATAGGCTATAATCTCAATGTTAGTTAAAATTTAATTGGAGGGAAATCCAACAGTAATGGCTTTAGAAGTAGGCGCTATTGTTAGTGGTTTGGTAACTGGTATTACGAACTTCGGGGCATTTGTAGAGTTAGAAACAGGGCAAACGGGCCTAGTGCATATTTCAGAAGTCGCTGATGCTTATGTAAAAGATATCAACGACTACTTGAAATTAGGTGACCGTATCACTGTAAAAGTAATCAATGTAGATGGACGTGGTAAAATCGGTCTGTCAATTCGTCAAGCTCGCCGTCGGCCTACCGTTTCCCTAGATGATCAGCTAGCTCGTTTTCTAAAAGATAGTGAAGAACGCCTTTCTAGTCTGCGTAAGAATACCGATTCTAAGCGTGGTGGTCGAGGTGGCTATTCGCCACGTTCTGTACGTCAATCAGCAGGAAAAAATCGTCCATAATCTGCTAACGATTACCCCTTGACCTTCCCGGCGTAATACTGTAGAATAAATCTCGTCCGCTATAGTTGGTGGCCGTTACAGCGGCGGCGTAGCTCAGTTGGCTAGAGCATACGGTTCATACCCGTAGTGTCACTGGTTCGAGTCCAGTCGCCGCCACCAGAAACCAATTCAGCGGCCCAGAAATTTCATCATGCGCCATTAGCTCAGCTGGCAGAGCAACTGACTCTTAATCAGTGGGTCCAAGGTTCGAATCCTTGATGGCGCACCATACGACACGCGAAAAGCTCCGTAACAACGGGGCTTTTGTTGTCTCTGGTGTCTGGTGATGGTGGCGAATAGCTGTTTGTATTTGGGCACCATTTGGGCACCTTTTATAAAAATGGGCACCATTTGGGCACCAAAAAGGCAGTTCATTTTACCCTCTTCAATGCCGGTTTTTCTTGTTCCTTCTCTCTCCGTTTTTCCGCGGCCCTGTCCATTACCTCCGTAAATGTGTCAACCACAGCCTGTTCCTCGCTCTCTAGGCTATGGGTGTAAATCAGAGTGGTAGAAGCATCCTCATGGCCCAGCCGCTCCTGCACCTGAGTTAGTGGCACGCCATTGACTAGTAGCAGGGTGGCATGGGTATGTCGCAGCCCATGAAGGGTGAGGTCAGGGAAGCCGGCAGCCTTTGCGATTTCGCCGAAATCCCGCGACACACTGCTTGGATCTCTTGGGCGCGTTGGCCATCGACCGGGGAAAACATATTTGCTTTTGCCTTTTTGAGCAAGTAGGGCTGCAAGCACGTCTTCGGGCAGCCTAATTTTGCGCTTGCTTTTCTTTGATTTAGGATTGTCGATAACGGTACCCTTCTTGGTGCGCTGATATTGCTGTCGGACATGCAGGATACTGCGCTCTTCGTCTATAGCCGACCATTCAAGGCCCAGAAGCTCGCCAAGCCGCATACCGCTGTAGGCGGCCAGATAGACGATAGGATAGAGCGTGTAGCCCTTTGCCACTTCCAGCAGATGGTCTAACTGGTCAGCCTCGAGTGATTTAATGTCCGTTTCGTATTTTGGACGTTTCACGGTATTGGCGGGGTTGACAGGTATTTTGCGCATGTTCACTGCGTACTTGAGAGCTTGGTTCAGTACGCCCATCCAGTAGCTCACCGACCTGGCCGAGCACGTTTCCAGTTTGAGGTTTTTGAAATCGTCAATGTTTTGCGGGGCCAGCTTGGTTAATATGAAACGCCCAAGCTCGGGCTTCAGATGCAGCCGGACAGTTTCCTCGTAGCTATCATAGGTGCGTTGTGCTAGGGTACCCTGCGCAATTTCTAACTCCCGCATTTTTAGCCAATTATCCAGATGCTCTGCCACAGTGATCTGGTCAGCGTTTGGGCTCACCCCCATGCCCAGCTGCGTAATAAGCCGGTGCATTTCTTCCTCAGCTTGCCTCTTTGTGCCTTTTACCGCGCGGGTCATCCTTCGGCGCTTGCCGTCAACTCTCCCGAGTTCAATTACTATTACCCAGCTTTTTCCACTTTTCGTAATTCTTGCCGCCAAAACAACACCCCCCTTTCATTCGGTAATCCTTTTACCGACTGGGCTCGGCGCTTAGCTGAGCGACAAGCCGGTGCATTTCTTCCTCAGCTTGCCTCTTAGCGCCCCTGATTGTCCGTGTCATTCTACGCCGCTTTCCATCACTTCCTTTTTCTAGTTCAATCGTGATTACCCAGGCGTCTCCCCGCCGAGTTATGCTTGCCATAGTGCTAATACCCCCTTCTTAATTCAACTACTCGGCCAAGGACTGATACTGGCAGCATCGCTACCTCCTCGGCCGAGAAGAACAACGGTTCGTAGGCCGGGTTTATCGGTACCAACCTAACTCCCCGATCGCTCGCATAGAATTTCTTAACCGTTGCGTCTTGTCCGTTTATCATGACGACGGAAATAGTGCCATTTTCAACCTGTGCCTGCTGGCGCACAATGACGACGTCTCCCTCCCGTATTTCAGGAGCCATGCTGTCGCCGCGAACCGTGAGTGCAAAAAACTCACCGCTAGATGCCATATGAGGCGAGACCTCTATACGTCCCACGACGTCCTGCGCAGCCTCGATGGGAATACCAGCTGCTACTCGCCCCAAAATAGGTATTTCGTCACGATGCTCCTGCTGCTCTTGTTGTTCTGTAGGGTTTTCGGTGCGGCCTAATAAATAATCTGTAGTAACCCCATAGTATTCTGCTAACTCGTTGAGTAACACGCTTCCTGGCTTTGCTCTCCCAGTTTCCCAATGCGCGTATCTGGCCCGAGAGATACCTAGCGCTAACGCCACTTCCTCCTGCGTTTTGTCCCCCCGCAATAATACTAGCCGCTTTCCAATCACACCGGCACCCCCTATGTAATACTAAGTATATTATAGATAATATTATTATCACATACAAGCCCCTTGAAAAAAATATTTGCAAAAAGGTATTGACGATAATTTGCTTATCATGTATCATGTGGCTAACGATAAGTTAATTATCTGCACAAAGTGAGGTGATTATACATGCGGAGAGACAATTTGGCTGCGGTCAGGGCCAAGCGTGGGCTTACCCAAGAGCAAGCTGCCGAAAGCATCGGGATATCGACCGTTTATCTGCGTAAACTTGAGTCTGGATACGTCAAGCCTGGCCGAAGAGCGATGGTGCTCATTGAACAATACTACGGCGTATCTATGCGAGAGCTATTCCCAGATATTTTTTTACCCATCAATGATAACGAGATTATCAAAAAGGAGGCATAATGATGGATTTTGTAGCAGTTGAGGATTTGCAGAGGTGGTTGGATGCCCAGATTACTGAGTGCAGGCGCATTATGGCTATTTGGCCTAACGGCCAGGCAGCAAGAACGGCTGCCAGCATGGCTCTAGCCTACGGGGCTATGAAGGACCAGTTTTGCGGAGGTGATTCAAATGACGACCGAGGCTGCCTACCTAACTGCGGCTAAGGCTGCAGCCTATCTAGATGTTACGCGCGACAAAATCTATGAGCTATGCAGGCAGGGGCAGATACCGAGTACCAAGCTCGGGCACCGCACCTTGCGGATACCCAAAGACGGTTTTCTAGATGCGATTGAAAAGCTGGGCCTAAGAAGGGAGGGGTTTTAGATGGACAAGCTCATGGTCTTGGGGGTTAGGCAGGACGGAAATAGGATTGTTGTTTCTAGCAGGACTGTGGCCGTCAATTTCGAGAAGCGGCATGACCACGTTTTACGCGACATCGACGAGATTCTAGTTAACCTCCCCAAATTTGGGGAGATTGACCCGAGAGGCTATTTCCTCGGCAGTACATACCTAGACAGCCGCAACCGAGCATACCCAGAATACCTGCTAACGCGTGACGGTTTTACGCTACTGACAATGGGCTGGACCGGCGAAAAGGCCATGCAATTCAAACTTGCCTATATCAACGAGTTCAATCGCATGGAGCAAGCGCTTAAAGACGGCTACCAGCTACCAGCAACCTATGCCGAGGCCCTGCGCCTAGCGGCAGATCAAGCGGAGCAGATCGAAAAGCAGACTAAACAGCTAGAGGTGGCCAAGCCTAAGGTGCAATTCTTCGACGCTGTGGCTAGCAGTAAGGACGCAATCCCTATAGGTGAGGCGGCTAAGGTTCTTAACATACGCGGCATTGGCCGCAACAGACTTTTTGCTTTCTTGCGAGAACGAGACATCTTGATGGCAAACAATATTCCTTACCAGACCTACATAGATAGAGGTTACTTCAGAACGATTGAACAGAAATGGACTACGCCGGAGGGTGAAACCAAGATTAGCATCAAGACACTGGTGTATCAGAAAGGCTTAAGTTACATTCACAAGCTCCTGACAGAGGATAGCCAACTTCGCCTTACAGTATGATCTCCTCTCTACCACATTCAACTGTCCTCATTTTGGTGACAGTTGACGTGACCAGCGGCAAATTTCGTAGACACCGCGAGCGGAGTAAAGATAGGTGTCATACTGCTTGCCGTCAGTCCCCGACAACCTGTCGATTACTGAAAATCTATCTAGCCTTTACATAGGAGAGGGCGAAATTGGACAAGGCCTTTGAAAAGGAGGTTTGTTCAATGCACGAGCAAGAGAAAGAATCGGTATTACGATTCGAAGAGTTGCCTGACTATCTGACAATCCAGGAGCTGCGGGACTGGTTACGGATTGGCACCAACAAAGCTTATGAACTGGCTAATAGAAAGGGTTTTCCGCATCTGCGCTTTGGCAACAGAAAGATTTTTCCTAAGCACCAGGTCCGTGACTGGCTACAGCGAGAAGCAGAACGCAGTAAGTAGTAGACTGCTTTAGCGATGCGGGACTTGAAGACGGAGGGAGGTGAAGAAAATGGACGGGAGCAAGCTCACCTCGGAGTTTAGTATAAAGTCGGATTTTTTCGGGAAACTGGACGCCTTCTTGCACTGTTTGTTTAAAGAGGTTGATTGGGATAGAAAGTGCCGGATCGTAATGGAGTACAATCCGGCGGAAAGAACAACTATTCGGCTTTATGAAGAACAGTAACTTTGCACTCGCTAGGGAGACCCATGGACTCTACAAAATCCGCTTTGGACTCCCAAAAGACTTCGAAGCACCCCGGGTTTTTCATGTCGACGGCAGTCATGAAGGAGGCCTCATCAATTTTCTTAAAAAGGGCAGCTCTAGTTCCCGGTGATAGTGTCCGCGCATCGACATGATAGTGACCCAGTGACATACGCATCATCTCCTCTCCGGTACACACTTCGCCGTGATAGGAGGTAAAACCTGCTAAAAGGGGCGTGGGCCGAAACGTGAAGATGCACAAAGAAATACTGAGGAAGCGCTTGCACGATCAAGCCGAGACGGCTACGCGCAATTTAGGAGGCCAAATAGTAAGGAGGTAGCAGGAATGGGAGAAAATGCAGAAGCCAAGAAACAGGAGTTAGTGACAGAAGTTAAGGTGCTGGCAAAAGCCATGCTGAGAGTTACCTTTGACTGCGGAAGCATCCGGTGTGGCGAGTGCCCGCTGGGTAAGCCCATGCCGGGGCACAGCTAATGTTTAATCAGCAATTCGACCTCGAACTCACGCTAACCCAAATAAGCGGATACATGAAACGAAAGAGGCTAAAGACTGGGCGTGATACCAAGTTCAAGCCCGGCCAAACCTCTCACAACAAGGGTAAGCGAGGGGTCTCCTACTCAGAGGCTACCCAGTTTAAGCCCGGACACAAGCCGGCCAGCATGTTGCCCGTCGGTAGCGAAGTAATGAGCTCGGACGGCTATCTTAAGATCAAAATAGCTGACCCTAACTATTGGATATACACGCACGTGTTTATCTGGGAGCGGCATAATGGCCCGGTGCCCAAGGGGCATGTAATCATATTCGGTGATCAAGATAGGCTCAACTTCGGCATAGACAACCTGATCCTGGTGTCCAGGGCACAGCTATTGCAACTAAACAGGCAGAAGCTGATAAAAAACAACGCTGATTTAACTAGGGTTGGCGTGGCGATCGTCGACCTAAAAGCAAAGATAAGGAGGCGTGCGAAGTGAAGAAGATACGGGATATGACTGAACGAGAGTTTCTAGAGCGGCTAGATGCGTTCCAGATAGAGGATGAGCGAACTCGGAATAAGGTTGTCTGCGCCCTGCTTGGCCATAGCAAGATTCAGAAATACTTCATGGGCTACTATAGCTGTGCCCGTTGTGGCGCACAAGTAGGAGATAGCCTAGGGAGTACATACGGCTCGGCACCAGAAACGGTCATTGTGGGGCATAACTGCCCTACATGCCGGGAGAACTACGCCAAGCTCGGCTGGCAGGACAAGCTGTTTACACCGGAGCCGTTCGCCGAACAGGAGAGCGAAGACGAATGAAGCGCCTATCTTGGCTCATAGCCATAGCCGTAACTGTCTGGCAGGTCCGCGCAGGGATGGTCCGGTGCGGGACTATCGACGGCGGGGTGCTGATCGCCCCGCTGGTGTTCGCAACAGCATATCTGGCACATGGAGTCATTCACACCTTGAAGGAGGCATTTAATGAGTAGAATAGTTCACCTCGTGCAGGAGCCTAAGCAGCAAGTGGTTGCTCGCTGCAAGTCATGTAATGGGCCAATCTACCCCAATGAGCTTGTGTACCAGTTGGCTGATGGCAATATTATTCACCGCGACGGAAATTGCCTGTGGGAGTATGCCACCAAGGCTGTAGCACCACGAAAATTATCAGTAGAGGATGCGTTGCGAAATGCGTAACCAACTACGGCCATATCTACCCCATGCTCGGTTAGTCCGAGCCAAAGACAAAATCCAACTCTACTGTCGTTACGAGGATCGGGATGCTGCAAAGCAGATCCAAGGCTACTCGTGGAATGCCAAGCAGAAATGCTGGGAGTACCCACTAGGACACTATGACGAGATACGTGAAGCTTTTCCCTTCGCCCAAGTGGAAGAGGGGCTGCAACAGGAAGTCACCAACATCAAGGACCTTGAAAAAGAAGTGACCAAAGCTAAACTGGCCGGTTGGGAGAACATTGAACCCACAGAGCCTATGCCCATTAAGACTAAGCCATTTCAACATCAAACGCTCGGGTATGAAATTGCCTGCAAACTCATGGGGGTGTTTAGAAATCACTGATCTGTTTCTTGTATGCAAGGAGTGCGGTAAGCGCTACAGATTCAATCCTAAAACCATGAGTCATGGGCGGCGATTCTGCGACAGAACTTGCTACGACCAAGCTAGGTCTCAGGGCAAGCTTAAGCGAGGTAAGACAGTCGACTTGACTTGTGAGACGTGCGGTAAGACGTTCAAACGTTACAAGTCTGCTATCCAAGTACACAACTTCTGCTGCCGCGCATGCTTTGATTCTTGGTTCAAGGAAAACCCGCCAGCTCCTACAGTACGAACACGGCTGCAGACCTCAAAAACTATGAGGGCAATAAGGCCAGGAAAGAAAAAACGGCGACCAAAATTGCTCGGAAAAGATATGCACAGAACAATCATGGAGCAATACCTTGGGCGGAAGTTGAGACAAAGCGAGGTTGTTCATCACATCAACGAAGACCCGTTCGATAACAGGTTAGATAATCTTCAACTCATGAGGCGTGGCGAGCATGTCGCCTTGCATAATCGCTTGCGAAAAGCAAGAAGGGTAGCTGAGGGGGTGGTATCAAAATGACCACAAATGGTGGCGGCGCAGCTTTGCTCATGGAGCAAGGCTGCGGTTGAGGAAAAACATTATCAGCAATAGCAGTTGCTGGCAGAGCCTTTCTAAACGGCAAGGTTAGGCGAGCCATGGTGTTCGCTCCTGCATCAGTTGTACCAGTATGGCCGCTTGAATTCGATATTCATGCTGATTTCCCCTATGAGATCAAGGCCCTTGAGGGCCCTGTGGCTAAGCGCATCAAGACGCTGCAGGACTGGAAGCCCAATGCACGGGTGCTACAGGTTAGCGTGGTTAACTATGAAGCCGTATGGAGAATGGACAAAGCGATTATGGCCTGGGGACCTGACATGATCATCTGTGACGAATCTCAGCGCATCAAGACTCCCGGAGCTCAGCAGTCCAAGGCCTTGCACCGGCTCGGCCGGTTGGCCAAGTACCGTATGATCCTAACCGGCACGCCTGTCAGTAATAACCCCCTAGAGTTCTTCAGTCAGTACAAGTTCCTCGAGCCTAGCATCTTCGGAAATAGCTTTACAGCGTTTCGCAACCGCTACGCGGTCATGGGTGGATTCGAGGGGCGCCAGGTCATTGGCTACCGCAATATACAGGAACTGATGCGTAAGGCGCACAGCATAGCTTTCCGAGTGACAAAAGATGAGGCACTAGACCTGCCGGAGTATACCGACCAGACTCTCTACTGCGACCTTGAGGCTGGTGCAAAGTCAATCTACAACAAGCTAGCCAAGGAGAGTGTTGCCGAACTAGCAAGTGGCGAGCAAGTTACAGCAGCCAACGTACTATCCCGGTTACTACGGCTTGCGCAGCTATCGGGCGGCTACATGAACACCGAAGACGGCCGCACGGAGCAAGTTAGCAAGTCCAAGATGGCACTGATGAGTGACACCCTAGACGACTTATTCTCGGCCGACAAGAAAGTAGTCATCTTTGCCCGGTTCATTCCTGAGATTAAGGCCATACGCAAGCTCTTGGACGATAAGGGCATGGACTATGCCTGGATCACGGGCGAAGTGCCGATGGAGGCACGAGGCGATGAGGTAAAGCGGTTTCAGACTGACCCTAA
>CALNBW010000287.1 GCA_937874815.1 uncultured Bacillota bacterium
CCAGCTTAGCGCCGCAGCGCCAATATAAGCTATCCAAGCCGACTGTGGAGACGCTCGCTATTATCGCTTATCGCCAACCTATTACCCGGGTTGACATTGAAGAGATCCGCGGAGTTAAAGCAGAGAAAGCGCTAGCTACCTTGTTGGAAAGGGGCTTGATCATAGAGGCTGGCCGCAAGGATACCATTGGCCGACCAATCCTCTATGCAACGAGCGACGCATTTCTGGAATACTATGGTTTGAAGTCACTGGCTGATCTGCCTGCTATGGGGCGTTTGAACTTGTAGAGCTCACTCTTAGTATTTTTTTGCAGCTTGGGGACAAGTATAGAATAGGAATCCGGGGAGGAGCTACTGTTGTGGCATTATGGATTGCTATTCTTTTTTTATTGCTGCTGGGGATCGGCACAATCATTATTCTGCAAAAGGCGCAGATTGAACTTGTCTACTGGCGAGAAGGTAAAGACGACCTGCTCACTGTCATTTTACGTGGACCCTTCGGTATAGCCTTTTATCGTGGAGAGATGTCGTTTGTAGATGCTTTGTGGACAAAAAAAGGCCCGGCCCTCCGGATTTCGCTGGCCAGAAAAGATAAGCTACAAGGGGCCGATGAGCAGGTTAGCCCACCGCTGGCATTGAAAGATATTCGCAGACTAAAGCGTCTATTAAAGATGGTTGTACCGCTAATGAGATACCGCGCTCTGCTGCAAAGCCTAGCCCGGCAGGCTCATTTGGAGGAATTTTCCTGGAAAACTCAGTTTGGGACTTCTGATGCGGCTTTGACCGGTATTTGTAACGGTTTGGCCTGGGTTTTGCAGGGTTGGCTGATGGCTTTTCTGCAAAATCGGGCTGGATGGCTCATCAAGCCCGAAGACGTTGATTTTTTGCCGACCTTTGATCAGACCTATTTCCGCACCTCTTTTCACTGCATACTTAGCATTCGGATCGTGCATGTTATTACTGCACAGCTCAGATGGTTTAAGCTTAAGTTGCGACAAAGAAAGAGGTGAAACACCTTGGACAACCATCCAATTCAAGGTATGATGCGAACTGTCATGGAGAGCATGAAAGAAATGGTTGATGTGAATACTATTGTGGGCGACCCCGTGGAGACCCCGGACGGTGCCGTGATTATGCCCATTTCGCGCGTTGCCTTCGGCTATGCCGCCGGTGGTAGCGAATTCGTGGGGCAGAAAACAAATGATGCCACTAATCTTCCCTTCGGAGGCGGCAGTGGTGCCGGGGTATCTGTGCAGCCCGTTGGTTTCTTGGTAGTTGGCAATGGCAACATTCGTATGCTACCAGTTGACGCTAATAATATGGTTGACCGTCTCGTTGATCTAACTCCCCAGCTTATAAATCAAGTTCAGGGCATGCTCGCTGGTCGCAACACTCGGCCCGAGCCGCCAGCGCCCTCCGTGCCGACAATGGAATAAAACAAAGACGCCAATCTACTTCTGGCCCTCTGTCTTAGGATGGAGGGCCTTTTTCGTGGTCTAGGACGGTCTAGGCCTGTACGCAGTTCCATATACATTAGTTAGTAAGGTGCACTGCATGCTTGGGTAGGGGGGAGAAGGTTGCGCGCGCGACGGCATATTCTCTGCGTATTACTTGTCATCTTTTTGCTGCTGCCAATACCAGCACTTGCTCTAGTAGAAGTAGGTTCAACCCTTGGCCTAGGGGTACCAGCAGTTGGTGCGAAAGGGGCAGCCTTAATGGATGTTGATAGCGGACGTTTGCTTTTCGGCAAAAATGAACAGCAACAGCTACCCATGGCCAGCACAACGAAGATCATGACAGCTATTTTGGCCATTGAGTCCGGTAGGCTGGACGATTTAGTCACCATTAGCGATACTGCTGTTCAAGTGGAACCATCCTCGATCTGGCTAGTGCCAGGTGAGCAGATTCAGCTATTACACTTGGTTTATGGACTGATGCTGCGCTCCGGTAACGATGCTGCCTGTGCGATAGCCGAGCATCTGGCAGGTAGCGTCAGCGCCTTTGCCGATGTGATGAACCAGAAGGCCAGACAGTTAGGCATGTTAAATACAAGTTTTAGGAATCCCCATGGTTTGCCTGACCCGGAACACTATACAACTGCGTCCGACTTGGCGAAGCTCAGCGCCTATGCCTTGCGCAATCGTCAGTTTACCGCCATTGTCTCGACTACCCGATTTTCTAGCCCCTGTGAGCAGCAGGGTGCGCCGCGTATCTGGTATAACAAGAATCGGTTGCTGCAAATCTATCCTGGGGCCGATGGTGTCAAGACTGGTTGGACCCGGGCAGCTGGTTATTGCTTAGTCGCGTCGGCCAGTCGTAATGGCCAGCGTCTGGTGGCGGTGGTCCTGAATAGTCCTGATGACTGGGGTGAGACAGCCGCCCTGCTCGACTATGGCTTCGCCAATTACAAGTCATTGGTGGTAGTTTCACCGGGCCAATACGTCAGCGTTGTGCCGGTTGAAAAGGGCTACCCACAATATGTGGGTGCTATTGCCGCCCAGGGCTTTAGCTGGCCCGTGCGCCAGGGGGAACAGCTGGAACTGAGATACCTAGTCCAAGTGGAGCAGCAGGTTATCGCTCCCCTGAAGAAAGGCGATAACCTGGGTTATTTACAGATCATACATCAGGGCGATACCATCACTAAAATCCCCCTGATTGCAGATCAATCTGCGCAGCGGGGTTGGTGGCGGCAATTGCTGCAAGGCATGCTGACCAATTTCAGACAGTTGCTGCTGCAAGGAGGGCGCTACCAATGATGAATTTCGTCTGGTTGTTAATGATACTGGGGGGCATTATCGCTGCAGCAGCTAGTGGGCGCATTGACGTGGTGGCCAAATCAATCGTAAGCGGTGGCGAACAGGCTATTACTCTCAGTTTGGCGCTATTGGCAGTGCTTAGCTTTTGGATGGGGCTGGCTCGAGTGGCAGAGAAATCGGGGCTGCTCCGGGTGTTGGCCCGTATCTTATCACCTTTTCTGCGGCCTCTTTTCCCATCCCTGCGTCGTAATCAGGAAGCCATGAAACATATTGTGCTTAACTTTAGTGCCAATTTGTTGGGTTTGGGCAATGCGGCCACTCCTTTTGGGCTGAAGGCAATGCATGCCATGCAAGAGAAGAATATTGACAAAGAAACCGCCACCGACGCTATGTGTACCTTTCTGGTGCTTAATACGGCCGGCATGACAATCATTCCTTCGTCAGTCATTGCCCTACGGGCAGCTTATGGTTCAGTAGACCCAACGGCTACCGTGGCGGTAACCCTCTTGGCTGGCTTGGCAGCTACCATCGTTGGTCTGATGGTTGATTATCTCTTTCGCAAACTGCGACGGGCCCGCAGTCAGCGAGGGATACACCAATGAAATTCTTATCGCTGCTCAGTAGCTGGTTAATCCCCCTGTTTGTTGCTGCAGTTCTGTTAGCGGGATGGTGGAAGCGGGTAGCCGTCTTCGATGAGTTTATTGAGGGGTCTAAAGAAGGGCTGCAGATCACTTTAACGCTACTGCCCTATCTGGTTTCCATGTTGATTGCCATTGAAATTCTCAGCGCCTCGGGGGCACTAGATGCATTGACAACTGTCCTAGCTCCCTTATTGAACTGGCTTGGCTGGCCACCAGAGACTATACCGTTAGCACTATTGCGCCCCATGTCCAACAGCGGTTCCCTGGCGGTCACGGCCGATATCTTGCGACGTTTTGGCCCTGATTCTTTCATCGGCCTGGTCGCGTCTACTATGCAGGGCAGCACCGATACAACCTTGTTCATTATTACTGTCTACTATGGGGCTGTAGGCATTAAGAAAATCCGCCACTCACTTTGGGCAGGCTTGATTGCAGATTTCACGGCAATGCTGGCATCGCTTTTGCTCTGTAAAATACTTATCGGTTAGTTGGCAGGAAAAGCGCCAGGAAGGGCAGAATGGTTAAGGGGATTAGAATTCATAGGGAGGTACTGAAATGTCATTTGAAGCAAAAATCAAAGAACTAGGGTTAGTTATACCACCAGCGCCTACTCCTGCAGCTGCTTACATACCTGCCGTACAGAGTGGAAACCTGGTTTTTGTGTCGGGTCAACTACCGAGTAAAAACGGACAGTTAGTTAAGGGTATCCTAGGTAAGGATTTGGGAGTAGAAGACGGCTATCAGGCTGCCCGCTTGTGCGCCATTAATTGTCTAGGGGCGGTCAAAGGTCTTGTCGGTAGCCTGGATCGCGTGGTCCGGATTGTTAAGGTAACAGGTTTTGTCGCCGCTACCCCAGAATTTACCGAGCATCCCAAGGTCATTAATGGAGCCTCCGAACTGATGCAGCAGATTTTTGGAGAGCAAGGCATGCATGCACGTGCTGCCATCGGTATGGCGAGCTTGCCCCTGGGCGTTGCCGTGGAAGTTGAAATGATCGTCGAGATTAAGTAAAGCCTAAACGCGCATTGCGTCGCAGGGCTGCGGGGTGTTAAGCACGGTTGGAGCCTGCTCCTGTGCTCTAAGCAACACCCCGCAGCCCCTTTCTTTGTGCTAGGTAATAGGACATGCTTACAAGGGGGTGAAAAAATGCAGGAGCGTCTGCAGAAGTTCCTGGCTAGAGCTGGCATTGCTTCGCGTCGGCATGCAGAGCAACTAATAGAGCAGGGCGAGGTTTTGGTCAATGGCGAGGTAGCTGAATTAGGCCGCAAAATTGACCCAGAGCGAGATCTAGTCACTTGGCGGGGAGAAACAGTCGTGGCCGAGCAGGAAATGCTCTACTTGGTGGTGAATAAACCCAAAGGTGTAGTGACAACTGTTAAAGATACGCACGGGCGTCCTACCGTGCTCGACTTATTGCCGAAGCAGCAGGCTCGTGTTTACCCTATAGGGCGGCTAGATATTGATACGGAAGGCCTGCTGCTCCTAACGAATGATGGTGATTTTGCCTACGCCCTCATGCACCCCAAATTTAGAGTAACTAAAACTTACCACGCCTTGGTTCAAGGCCATCCCTCAGCTAAACAACGAGCACGGATGGCCAAGGGGCTAATGTTAGCCGACGGGCCGACGGCCCCGGCCGTTGTTTCCCTGTTGAGAGACGAGCGGTGGGGTAGCTGGCTGGCCATCAGTATTCATGAAGGGCGCAACCGGCAGGTGCGGCGTATGTGTGCTGCGATTGGGCATCCTGTGTTAAGCTTACAACGAATAGCTTTTGGTGGGTTACAGTTAGGCGATCTGCCGTTAGGCAGGTGGCGCCCCCTAACAGCAGCTGAGGTGGAGGAACTGCGACGACAGGCTGGAAATATGGAATAGTTAGGAGAAGAAAGAGAGGTTGACCCCCATGCAGATCAGAAATGCCATGGAAATAGTCGTTAGAGAGAACTTGGCAGAAATCCTGCAGCAGCGGGAGAAGTATGGAGTGGAAGACGTATGTACTTGCGAGCGTTGTCAACTGGACGCTATGGCTATGACCCTCAATAAGCTACCGCCGCGTTATGTAGTTTGTAATCAGGGAGAGGTTTATGTGCGAATCGCTGAGCTAGATCAACAGTTTAAGGTGGATACGCTGTTCGCGGTACTCAACGCGTTGCGCACAGTGCACGCCAATCCTCACCATTAGGGTGCAGCCATGTTGAAGCGAGTTTTACTAGTAAGCCTAGCAATCTTCTTTGTATTAACAACGGTGGCCGTCGTCGCGGTGGAATATCAGAAACAACCAGAGGTATTGGTAGTCACGGATGATACGCAGCAGGAGCTCCGGTTTTTTGAGTTACCGCAGCGAGTGGTAGTGTTGGAGCCGGAAGTGGCCCAGCTCGTGCGGCAATGGCAAAGAGAGAAACTCGTGGTGGCTGCGCCAGAGGCTTT
>CALNBW010000288.1 GCA_937874815.1 uncultured Bacillota bacterium
GCAGAAGGCCTAAGAAACCACAGCGGAAACCGAAGCCTAGAGCCTCGGAGGTTTCGGGTTCATACACCAAGCTGGCATCGTTTAGCTGCAGCTTGTCCAAAGCGGTGCGTAAGTCTTCATATTGGACGGTGTCAATCGGATAAAGCCCGCAATATACCATAGGCATCACCTTTTGATAGCCAGCCAGCGGCTGCTGCGCCCCGTCCTTAGCCATGGTGATGGTATCACCTACTTGCGTATCCTTCACATTTTTAATGCTGGCCGCCATATAACCCACATGGCCAGCGGTAAGCTCGGGCAATGGCAACATGGGCGGCGTAAACACGCCCACGTCCACGACTTCAAATTCTTTATCCGTGGCCATCATACGCACCTTCATGCCGGGTGCCAAAGTGCCATCAACCACTCGCAGAAGGGTAATCACACCACGGTAGTCATCGTAAAATGAGTCGAAGATTAAGGCTCGGAGCGGTGCGTCGGGATTGCCGCTGGGCGCGGGAATATCTGTTACGATGCGCTGCAAGATTTCAGCGATGCCGATGCCTTCTTTAGCGGAGCAGAGAATAGCATCTTCCGCATCAATACCGATCACATCTTCTATTTCCCGCTTCACCCGCTCCGGATCAGCGGCCGGCAGATCAATCTTATTGATAACCGGGATAATCGTTAGGTCGTGTTCCAAGGCTAAATAAACATTGGCCAAGGTCTGTGCCTCGATGCCCTGCACAGCATCGACAACGAGCAGGGCGCCTTCACAGGCAGCTAGACTGCGCGACACCTCATATGAGAAGTCAACATGTCCTGGTGTGTCTATTAAGTTTAGAGTATACTCCTGCCCATCCTGAGCCTGATGCTGCAAGCGCACCGTCTGTAGCTTGATGGTAATACCCCGCTCCCGCTCCAAATCCATATTGTCGAGAACTTGGTCAACCATCTCGCGCTTGGATAAAGTACCGGTCGTTTGAATTAACTGGTCAGCCAACGTCGACTTACCGTGATCAATATGAGCAATGATACAGAAGTTACGAATGTTTTGCTGCACTCTTCGATTCTCCTTTAAGAGGCTGCCAACGAAGTCTGGCGATAAGCTGGCCGCACAAAAGTTACATATAGAATAGATATAAATTATATCACACCCTACTTTTGCTCTCAAGAAAAGCCAGCCACGGGGACGGTGGACCAGGGGGACGCACACCTGTACCAGGGAAAAACTGGGGACCACGGGAGGTCACTTTAGCTAGCATAGACGTGGCGGCTCTGAGACCATGGTCATGCTAGAGCGCATGACACACGGCCTCTTATCAACCACGGGGACGGTCCGGGACTGCTGATAAAGGTCGTGGTCCTGCTCGCGCGCGTGTGGCCTAGTACTGTAGGTAGGCGCTTAGCCATCGACTGATGCGGCCAAAACTCGCCTAAGCTCAAACAGTTGGCCGC
>CALNBW010000289.1 GCA_937874815.1 uncultured Bacillota bacterium
ATTGCGCAACCCGCGCGACGGTAGTGTTGTGGGGCATAAATCGGCACGCCAGGTTTTCGAGACTATCGTGGATATGGCTTGGAAAAATGGCGAACCGGGCATTATTTTTCTGGACCGCCTTAATCGGGCCAACCCTACGCCCCAATTGGGGGAGATTGAAAGCACCAACCCCTGCGGTGAACAACCTTTATTGCCCTATGAGGCCTGCAATCTAGGTTCCCTGAACCTAGCGCTCATGGTTACTCCCGGCCCAGACCCGGAGATCGATTACGCCAGGCTGCGTCGGGTAGTGCATGCGTCTATCCATTTCCTCGATAATGTGATTGATGCTAACCGTTATCCCTTACCCCGGATTAAGGAAATGTCCACGCAAAACCGTAAGGTGGGCCTAGGTGTAATGGGTTTTGCCGACATGCTCATTCAGCTCGGTATCCCCTATAACTCGGAAGCGGCTGTTGCTCTGGCTGAAGAAGTAATGAGTTATATTGACCAAGAGGCCAAGGTGGCGTCGGCTAAGCTCGCGGAAGTGCGGGGCGTTTTTGCTAACTTTGAGGGTTCAATCTATGACTACGACGGTGGCCCTCGTCTGCGCAATGCAACGGTTACTACCATTGCCCCCACGGGAACGATCAGCATTATTGCCGGTGTATCCAGTGGCATCGAGCCGCTTTTTGCAGTCAGTTTCCAACGCCATATTCTGGACGATGACCGCCTGCTCGAGGTGCATCCCCTGTTTGAACGGGTAGCACGAGAGCGGGGCTTTTATAGTGAAGAACTGATGAGCCAAATTGCTGCGGCGGGCACCATCCAAGGCCTGGAGCAAGTGCCCCTTGATGTGCAGCAAGTGTTTGCGGTAGCGCACGACATTGCGCCGGAATGGCATGTGCAGATTCAGGCCGCCTTCCAGCGCCACACTGATAACGCTGTGTCTAAGACAGTCAATTTCGCCAATGATGCTACCCCAGCCGCTGTGGCCCATGTTTTTGAACTGGCCTACAGGTTAGGGTGTAAGGGCGTTACAATTTACCGTGATGGCAGCCGTCAGTTCCAGGTGCTGTCGACCCCGGGAGGGGCCGAAGCAAGTGCGGCGCAGTCCGAAGCTGCCGCGGCTAGCCCCACTGCTCTGGAAGCAGCGACGGCTAAAGTGCGCCCCCGTACGCGGCCAGATGAAACGACGGGCATGACCAAGAAATATAAAATCGGTGGTTGTGGCAAGCTTTATGTCACAGTTAACTCGGATGAGCATGGCCTTTGCGAAGTATTCACCAACACGGGCGAAGAAGGTTGCTCATCGTTATCTGATGCGGTTAGCCGCCTGATTAGCCTGGCCCTGCGTAGCGGGGTCGAAGTAGAGGCAATTCTAGATCAGATCAAGGGCATCCGTTGCGTTGCTTGTATTGTCGACCCAGAGACCTGGGTGCTCAGCTGCCCCGATGCTATTGGTAAAACCATAGAGAAGTATGTCAATGGCACTGTGCGCTATGACCTCAATGTGGCTCGCGGTCCCCAGGCACTGTTGCTCTGCCCCGAATGCGGTGGCGTGCTGATCCCGCAGAATGGCTGCACCACCTGTGCCAACTGTGGCTACTCCCGTTGTTCGTAATTTTCTTGCCAAGATAATACATGCTCTGGGGCGAACTGGGGATAGTAACCATGATATGCGTTATGGCAGCAGGCAGAAGCATACTCCTGCCCAGCTGTCGATGCTAACTAATCATGGAGGTGCAACTGTGCATAATTACGAGACAAGAATGCAGTATTCCCAGCAGCGGCCGCAGCCAAACCAGTATGGTGCTTATGGCCAGGGCATGACGCAAGACATTGGCACCACCCGCAGCGAGCAGATGATGAGTGGCATGGGCGGCTTATCTCATGTGATGCAGGCCGACCGCAACACCGGTTACTATGGCCCTAGCCAGGGCCCCAACCAGTACCAGCAGCAATATGGTTACTCTGGCGGTCAGGGCTACGGCGGTGGCGGCCCTAGCTACGGTATGCAGCAGAGTTACCCCCAGCCCAGCCAGTATGGTACCTATAGCCCCGGCATGAGTCAGGGCATTGGCACGACGCAGACTGAACAGATGATGCAAAGCGGTATGGGTGGCTTATCCCATGTGATGCAGGCCGACCGCAATACCGGTTACTATGGCCCCAGCCAGTCTCAGCAACAGTATGGTTATTCTGGCAGTCAGGGGGGCTATGGCGGTGGCGGCCCTAGCTACGGCATGCAGCAGAGCTACCCTCAGCCCAGCCAGTATGGCACTTATAGCCCCGGCATGAGCCAGGGAATTGGCACCACGCAGACCGAGCAGACGATGCAAAGCGGCATGGGGGGCTTATCTCATGTGATGCAGGCCGATCGCAACACCGGCTACTATGGCGGCCCCAGCCACCCGATGCAGCAATATGGGCAGGGCAGCTCCCAGAGCTATGGCATGGGAGGCAACTTTGGTAACTACGGCATGCAGTATGGGTATCAGCAGCCTAGCCAGTATGGCACCTATAGCCCCGGTATGAGCCAGGGAATTGGCTCGACGCAGACTGAACAGGCCATGCAGAGCGGCATGGACGGCATGTCTCAGGTGATGCAGGCTGATCGTAATACCGGCTATTATGGCCCCAGCCAGCCCCAACAGCAGATGGGGCAGTATGGTGGGCAGGGCACCATGCAGTCCTATTCCGGCGGGTATAACCCCGGCGATACTCAAATTGAACGTCAGGCTAAACAGAATTTAGGTGTCAGTACAACGCAGACACCAAGCGATGAGTTCTAAGCAAACGATTAGCTCCAGGGGGCTGCCAACAAGGCGGCCTCCTGTTTGCTTTTTGCACCAAACCGCTAAATCGGATCTGCAGCTCTGAGGCAGGATAACTTAGGGGAGAGTTGAATTAAGTAAAGTAATATAGGGCTTTGGCACTAGCCGAGCGGCAGGGGGTGAGCGCATGACATTTTCTGAAGACGTGAAAAGAGAGTTGGCCCGTTTGTCAACGACTGCCGAATGCTGTCAGCGGGCTGAACTAGCAGCCTTGATTCGCCTCAATGGCAGCATTGAAATCAGCCGCGCCGGGCAGTGGGGGCTAAGTGTGACCACCCAGAACCCAGCTACCGCTAGGGTTATATTCAAGTTGTTTCGAGCAGTTTTTGGGGTGCAGGCAGATATCTATATCCGGCGCAAGGTGCGCTTGCGCAAGAATAATGTATATATGGTCTGGTGTCGTGGCAATGTGCCCGATCTGTTACGCCAGGTGGGCTTGGTAGATGATAGCCAAGGTTTGGGACACAGTGTGGCTCCCTGGGTAGTCCAGCGGCAATGCTGCAGGCGAGCTTATCTGCGGGGGGCTTTCTTAGCTGCCGGCGCAATCAATGATCCGCAAAAAGTTTCTTATCATATGGAGATCACAACTGAATATGAAGATCAGGCGGCAGTATTATGTGAGCTAATGGCGCGGGAAGGCCTGGCGGCCAAAGTGGTTAGCCGAAAAGATTCGCTGGTGGTCTATCTGAAAGAAAGCGAGCAGATTATCCGTTTTCTTAACGTAATAGGTGCGCATGCTGGTCTGTTGCACTTCGAAGATGCCCGCATTCACAAACAGATGCGCAACCAAGTAAATCGGCTAGTTAATGCGGAAACAGCTAATTTAAGCAAAACGGTGGAGGCGGCTATGCGGCAAACGGAGGCCATCCGGCTGTTAGCGGCCCGGGGGGAACTGGCCCGGCTATCTCCCGGATTGAGGCAGATTGCTGAATTGCGCTTAGCTTACCCCGAAGCGAGCTTGCAGGAGTTGGGCCAGTTGGCTGAGCCGCCGCTAAGCAAAAGCGCGGTTAATCACCGCTTGCGCAAATTGGTTAGCCTAGCCTTCGAGCGGGAGGAAGACGCCGGCGACCAGGTAGATAACTAGTTAAAGACAAGATATTTCTGCGGGGAGGTGGGAGCATGTCGGAGAAGCTACAGCTGAAGATGGAGAATGCCCAGAAACTCATCGTCACCCCTAAGCTGCGGCAGGCGCTGACGATCTTGCAGTTGCCGGCTTACGACCTAGCCAATTATCTGCAGCAAGAGATGGCCGCCAACCCGGTGTTAGAACTAGATCGCCCTTGGGAAGAGCCAGCAGGTGCAGACCCCTATCAAGAGCAGGACGCCTTGGGGCAGGAATGGCTGGAATACTGGTTTGACTCCCCCCCACCTGTACGAACTAACAGAAGAGACCAGACAACGGTGTTACCGGTGGATAGGTGGTATGCACTGGGGCAGGATAAACTTCAGGAATTAGTTCTACAGATTCGCACTCTAACCGCCCCCATTGAGCTGCAAGAGTTGGCCGTGATACTGCTCGAGCAGCTTGATTGTTCCGGCTTTTTGCCCTATGCTGATGCTGAATTAGCTTGCGCCCTGGGAACAACGGAGGAGAAAATAACCCAGGCACGCCAGCTGTTACAATCGCTAGAACCGCGGGGTCTTGGTTGCCACGGCCTTGCCGACTATTTGTGCTTGGAACTCGGGGCCAGGGGGTGGCTGCGCCCTTGTTGGGAGCAAGCCCTTCGCGAATATTTGCCTTTGCTGGCCGCCGGGCGGGTAGCAGAGGTGGCCGCTGCTATTGCTTGCACCCCGGGCGAGTTGCAGGAGCTGCTCGATCTGTTGCAACAACTACCACCGCGACCAGGCGGCGAACTAGCCCCGGGCCGGCAGAACCAATTTGTCTTGCCCGATGTGGTTGTAGAAAAAAACATGGGTGTCTACGAAATCTATGTAAATGAGCGTTCAGTGCCCAGGCTAGCGCTGAGCCCTTACTATTTGCGCCTGCTGCAGGAAACCCAGGAGCCAGAGGTGCAATGTTATATCGAAGAGCGCATCCGCGCCGCTACTTGGTTAGTGCGTAGCCTAGAACAACGAAGACTGACCTTGTACAACGTGGCCTCAGCCATTGTCGCAGGTCAACACGATTTTCTGGAGCAAGGTCTGGCCAAAATGCGGCCCTTAACTCTAGCGCAAGTAGCAGCAAGCCTCGACATTCATGAATCGACAGTGAGCCGGGCTGTGGCCCATAAGTATATGCAAACCCCGCGGGGCATGTATCCTATGCGCTTCTTTTTCACCAGTGGGGTGGAGGATAGTAGCGGCCTGGGCTTGGCTAAAGAGGGTGTGCAAGCAGCAATCCGTCAGCTTGTAGCCGAGGAGGACGCGACCGCACCCTGGAGCGACCAAGCCTTAGCTGATCTGCTACAGAAAGAACAGGGGCTGACAATCTCGCGCCGTACTGTCGGAAAATATCGGGAAGAGATGGGAATCTTGTCGTCTCGGCGGCGGAAGCGATTCCAAATGTGATATAATTTATGCGCAAATATCATACGCTAATTCACCTGTGCGACAACGATGTTCCACGATGTCGGGAGAGCACCAGGGATATTGCAGAGCAATACGCTTTGCTGGCGTACGTAAAATAGTAGCTGCACAGAAATAAGGAGGTTGTCTACAATGGCAGTCAAAATCGGTATTAATGGTTTCGGCCGTATTGGTCGACAGATCTTGCGCATTGCAGTAGGCCGTGGTGATGTTGAGGTTGTCGCCATCAACAACAGATCCAATCCGGATGTAATGGCCCATTTGCTGCGCTATGACTCAGCTTATAGCAAATTTGCAGGTGAAGTTGAGGCTGGTGCAGACTATCTGGTAGTCAATGGCAAAAAGATTCCTGTCACTAAGGGTGCAGGCCCCGCTGATATTCCGTGGGGAAATTTGGGTGTAGACATCGTCATGGAATCCACCGGCAAATTCAGAGATGCTGAATCAGTCAGCGGCCATTTGCGCGGTGGTGCCAAAAAAGTGCTTATTGCAGCCCCCGGTAAAAATGAGGATATTACCATTGTTATGGGCGTTAACCATGACAAATATGATCCCGCCAAGCACCACATTATCTCCAACGCTTCGTGCACCACCAACTGTTTAGCTCCCGTGGCTAAGGTGCTCAATGACAGCTTTGGCATTGCCTTAGGGATGATGACCACTATCCATGCTTACACGAATGATCAACGCATTCTCGATGGCAGCCATAAAGACTTGCGCAGAGCTCGGGCCGCCGGCGTTTCTATGATTCCGACTACCACTGGCGCTGCTAGTGCTGTTGGTCTAGTCTTGCCCGAACTAGCTGGTAAACTTAACGGTTTTGCCGTGCGTGTGCCTACGCCAGTCGTTTCTATGGTCGACTTAGTAGCCGAGTTGAACCAGGCAGTAACTGCAGAAGAAGTCAACAACGCTTTCCGGGCTGCCGCCGCTGGCCCGATGCAGGGGATTCTTGATGTCTGCGACGAGCCGCTAGTTTCCGTTGACTATGTGCAGAACCCGCATTCATCTATTGTAGATGCACCGCTAACTATGGTTGAGGGTGACCGTTTAGTTAAAGTTGTCGCCTGGTATGATAACGAGTGGGGCTATTCCGAGCGTCTGGTGGACCTGGCTAAGTTTGTAGCCGAGGCCGGTTTCTAGTGGTAAAGGGAAATGAGTAAGCTTGGGGTTAAAGACGTCGCTGTCGCCGGCAAGCGGGTATTAGTACGGGTCGATTTTAACGTTCCCCTGACTGAAGCGGGGCAGGTTAGCGATGACACCCGTATCGTAGCCGCGCTGCCTACCATCCGCCATTTAACGGATAACCAAGCCAAAGTCATTTTAATGAGCCATTTGGGTCGCCCCAAAGGCAAGGTTGACCCCAAATATTCTTTGCAGCCAGTGGCCACTCGTCTAAGTGAGCTGCTAGGGCACCCCGTTGCCTTTGCCTCCGACTGTGTGGGTGCCAAGGCTGAAGCCGCGGTAGCCCAAATGTCGGCAGGCGAAGTGCTGCTACTGGAGAATCTGCGTTTCCATGCAGAAGAGGAGAAAAATGAGGCTGGGTTTGCTAAGCAGCTAGCAGCCTTAGGCGATATTTATGTGAATGATGCTTTTGGCACTGCCCATCGCGCCCATGCTTCCACTGAAGGGGTCACCCATTATTTGCAGCCCGCCGTGTGCGGTTTCTTGCTGGAAAAAGAGATTAAGTTCTTGGGCACTGCTTTGGCTGATCCAGAGCGTCCTTTTGTCGCCATTTTAGGTGGTGCTAAGGTTTCCGATAAAATTGCGGTTGTGCGCAATTTACTGGGTAAGGTAGACAGCCTGCTCATTGGCGGTGGGATGGCGAATACCTTCTTAGCGGCCCAGGGCAAGGAATTGGGGCAGTCCCTAGTGGAAAAGGACGCTATCCCTCTGGCCGAGGAACTGTTGGCCCAGGCAGCGGAGCAGAGGGTGCAGATTCACTTGCCGCTGGACGCCGTAGTAGCACCCGCACTAACGGCAGAATCAGGCCAGACTGTTCCAATTGATGCAGTACCACAAGACGAAATGGTGCTCGATATTGGCCCGGCTACACGGCAATATTTTGCCGCCGTTCTGGCCGACGCCAAGCTGATCGTCTGGAATGGGCCGATGGGTGTATTTGAGCGGGAGCATTTCGCCGCTGGCACCCGGGCCTTAGCTGAGGCAGTGGCGCGGTCACACGCGGTCAGCATCGTGGGCGGAGGCGATTCAGCAGCCGCTATTGCTCAGGCTGGGCTAACCGATGCTATTACCCATGTTTCTACCGGTGGTGGCGCTAGTCTGGAATTTCTGGAGGGCAAGGAATTGCCCGGAGTAGCGGCTCTAAGCGAACGAATTAACTAGGAAGGGGGGATTGTGATGAGGCAACCATTAGTTGTGGCGAACTGGAAAATGAATATGACTTCGCCGGAAGCAAGTGTGTATTGTCAACGCCTGCGCACGCTGATGCAGGAGACAACAACACCGGCAGAGGTAGTCGTATGCCCCCCTTACACCGCTATTGAAGTAGTGAGAGCTGCCTTTGTCGGTAGTGATTTGGCTGTAGGCGCCCAAAACTTCTACCCCGCACCCAAGGGGGCATATACCGGCGAAGTTTCCATCTCGATGCTAAAAGCGCTAGACTGCCGTTATGTGATTGTGGGGCATTCAGAAAGACGCTTGCGTTTCGGCGAGACAGCAGAAACTATAGGCGAAAAGGTTAAGGTGGCCGTGGAACATGGGATTACGCCCATTCTTTGCGTAGGAGAAACCATGAGCGAACGCAGTCTAGGCATGACCGAGAAGGTAATAGGCCAACAGTTGCTCACCTGTCTGAAGCATCTACAGTCAGATCAATTGGCGCAGGTTGTCGTGGCCTACGAGCCGCTATGGGCTATTGGTACCGGCCGTTCAGCCACTGCTAAGGATGCAGCGCAATTAGCCACGTATGCCAGGCAGAGGCTCCAGCGTTTAATGAATGGTGATACTGATGCCATGCGCATCCTCTATGGCGGCAGCGTGGCCCCCGACAACATCGCCGAGTTTGCAGCAGCTGACGGCGTGGATGGTGTGCTCGTGGGCGGCGCTAGCCTTGATCCGGATAAATTCCAGGCTATCGCCCGTGCTTATGAGGTGAAGTAGAGTGCAACCTGTCGTCTTAGCCATACTTGATGGTTGGGGTATTAGTGAAGAGCTGACTGGCAATGCAGTGCGTCAGGCCGCCACACCTCACCTTGACCAGCTCTTCGCTCGTTACCCCCATACCCAATTAACCTGTTCGGGTGAGGCCGTCGGTGTTTTGCCGGAACAGATGGGTGATTCTAATGTTGGCCACACCAATATGGGCGCTGGGCGTATCGTTTACCAGCCGTTGGTGCGGATCAACCGGGCTATTAGGGATGGTAGTTTCGCCGCTAGCCCGGTCTTGGGGCAGCTGTGGCAGGCAGCAGCAGGGCGGGCACTGCACCTCTTGGGCCTCTTGTCCGATGGGGGAGTGCATAGTCACCGTGACCATCTGCTAGAACTGCTCAGGCTAGCGAAAGCGCAGGGCCTGCAGGAAGTTTTCGTGCATGTCTTTCTGGATGGCCGCGATGTCCCACCTCAGAGTGCTTTAACTTATCTAGATACCTTAGAAGCGACCATGCAGCAGTTAGGTGTAGGCAAAATTGCCACTGTGAGCGGGCGTTTCTATGCTATGGACCGCGATCGTCGCTGGGAGCGAGTCGAGTTAGCGTATGAGGCCCTGGTGTGGGGTGAGGGCGAGCAGGCTGCCAGCGCCCGCGAGGCGGTGGAACAGGCCTATGCCGAGGGATTGACCGATGAGTTTGTGCGCCCCACTGTTGTCTGCCCCGGTGGTCAGATTAGCGACGGCGACGCCGTGTTCATGTGGAACTTTCGAGCGGACCGGGCGCGCGAATTGATGCACGCCTTGTTGGATGAAGAGTTTACCGGTTTCGCACGGGGCGCTAAAACGGCTCTGTTCTTCGCCGCAATGGCTGAATACGAAACCGGTTTTCCTGTGCCCCATCTGTTGGCCCCGCAAGACCTGAACTGGACCCTAGGCCAGGTAGTGAGCGAGGCCGGGCTAAAACAACTACGCTTGGCCGAAACTGAAAAGTACGCCCACGTTACCTTCTTCTTTAACGGTGGGCGGGAGGTATGTTTTGCGGGAGAGGAGCGCATCCTCGTGCCGTCTCCTCAGGTCGCCACCTATGACCTCGTGCCGGCCATGAGCGCGCCCCAGATTACGGAACAGCTACTGGCTAATCTGGCTAATTATGATTTGATCGTTGTCAACTATGCCAATCTAGATATGGTTGGGCATACCGGGGACATGGCGGCCACAGTGCGCGCCGTAGAAACGGTAGATAGCTGCGTCGGGCGTCTGGCACAAGCAATGCAGCAAATTGGTGGTGCTTTGGTCCTAACGGCTGATCACGGCAACGCTGAACAGATGCTCAACCCAGCAACAGGAGAGCCCCATACGGCCCATACCGGTAACCCGGTTCCTTTCTTGGTAATGGCCCCTGGCGTCAGGGCACTGCATAGCCAGGGTATATTAGCAGATATTGCACCTACAATTCTACAGCTCATGCAACTAGCGCAACCGACCGTGATGACAGGTAGGTCGTTGCTGGCTGGCAACGAGCCTAGTTGAAAGGAGATTTTTAATGCTTACAATTACTGATTGCTTTGCACGAGAAATTCTTGATTCACGGGGCAACCCGACGGTGGAGGTAGAGATTACGTTGGCTTGTGGCGTTTTCGGCCGGGCCGCTGTACCTTCGGGTGCTTCCACGGGTGCCTTTGAAGCCGTTGAACTACGCGATGGCGACAAGGGGCGCTACTTGGGTAAAGGTGTAGAAACGGCTGTCGATAATGTAAACAGTCTAATTGCTGACGAGATCGTCGGACTAAATGCCGGGGCACAAGCCGCCATTGATACGATGCTGATCAACCTTGATGATACGCCCAATAAGGGCCGCTTAGGGGCCAACGCTATTTTAGGCGTTTCCTTGGCGGTAGCTAGAGCAGCAGCCGAGGCACTAGATTTGCCCCTGTACCAATATATTGGTGGAATCAATGCCCGCACCTTGCCTACGCCCATGATGAATATCTTAAATGGCGGTGCCCATGCAGACAACAACGTTGATATCCAGGAGTTCATGGTCATGCCGGTCGGTGCCACTAGCTGGCGCGAAGGTTTGCGCATGGCGGCAGAGGTTTTCCATGCACTCCGGGCTGTGCTCAAAGAGCAAGGCTTAGCTACCGGCGTGGGTGACGAAGGTGGCTTTGCCCCTAACCTCGCTTCGAATGAAGCGGCCTTACAGGTGATCATGCAGGCTATTGAACGGGCAGGTTACCGCGCGGGTGAAGACGTCATGCTGGCTCTAGACGTGGCAGCAAGTGAGCTCTATCGCGATGGCAGCTATCATCTAGCTAGCGAAGGCCGTAGTCTTACTGCAGCAGAGATGGTAGATTTTTATGCTGACCTCATTCAAAGATACCCCATTATCTCCATTGAAGATGGCTTGGCCGAAGATGATTGGGATGGTTGGCGGTTGTTAACGCAGCGCTTGGGTTCCAAGATACAACTGGTGGGCGACGACCTTTTCGTCACCAACACGGAGCGCCTGGCTCGCGGCATTGAAACTAAAACGGCCAACTCGGTTCTGGTCAAGCTTAATCAGATTGGCACCTTGACAGAGACCCTAGAGACAATTGAGATGGCCAAACGGGCCGGCTATACGACGGTTATTTCGCACCGTTCTGGTGAAACAGAAGATACTACCATAGCCGATCTGGCGGTAGCCATCAACGCGGGCCAGCTGAAAACAGGGGCACCTTCACGCAGCGAGCGGGTTGCTAAGTATAACCAGCTGTTACGCATTGAAGAGCACCTGGGCGTTGCCGCCGACTACGCTGGTCTCCATTGCTTCTATAATTTGCGTTAGGCCACCCCGATATTGTTATCATTATTCTACTATGCTAAAATGTAATGAGCTTTTGGGGTAGGGAGGTGGCATTTTGATACTAGCATTGACTATTTTAGATGCAGCGCTAGCGATTGGCGTTATTGTTGTCGTCATGATGCAGTCAGGCAAGGCTACTGGTTTCACCGCGCTTGGCGGCGGTGGGCCGCAGGGTGGTCTGCTTGGCAAGAAGAAAAACAAAGAAGAGATGCTCGCTAGGCTGACTACGTATCTGGCTGGATCTTGGATGGCTGTAACGCTGTTGCTAACTATCTTGAACCGGCGTATGGGCTAAGCTAGCTTTAGCTGATTAGCATACCTTGGATTACCGGGGTATGCTTTGCTATGGAACTGGCTAGCCTGATAGCTGCATCGATAGTTTTGTATCAGGGCCGTCGACTACTAGCAACGCCCTTGGAGTTGCGGGCAATAAAGTGAGTGTTGCAAAGCAACTCTCAGCTTGTACCCTATAAATATTATATGTTCGGTGTTAGGAGGCAAATGGTTATGGAAAACCTTCTCTGGCTCGCGCCGGCGGCAGGAGCATTGGCTCTGCTGTTCGCATTCTTTACTGCAGCCTGGGTTAACCGCCAGGATGCTGGTAATAAACGGATGCAGGAAATCGCTGATGCCATTCACGAAGGCGCGATGGCCTTTTTGAAGCGCGAGTACTCGGTGCTGGTGTTTTTTGTTGCTGCTTTGTTTGTACTGCTGGCTTGGCTAATTGATATTAAGACAGCTATTTCTTTCTTAGCTGGTGCTATTGCCAGTGTTTTGGCTGGCTATATCGGTATGTCGGTGGCTACGAAAGCTAACGTGCGCACGGCTAACGCTGCCCAACATGGCACTAACCGGGCCCTAGGTGTTGCCTTTAGCGGCGGCGCTGTTATGGGGATGTCGGTCGTGGGCTTAGGTGTAATCGGGGTTGGCATTCTCTATATCATCTACCGTGACCCGGCTATCGTTAATGGCTTTGCGCTGGGGGCTAGCTCTATTGCCTTGTTTGCCCGTGTTGGCGGTGGTATCTACACTAAAGCTGCCGACGTCGGCGCTGACCTCGTGGGTAAAGTAGAAGCCGGTATTCCGGAAGACGACCCCCGTAACCCGGCAGTTATTGCTGACAACGTGGGCGATAACGTAGGTGACGTAGCCGGCATGGGCGCGGACTTATTCGAGTCCTATGTGGGCTCCATTATTGCCGCCATGTCTATTGGTGTGTTTACTTACGGTGGGCTCGAGGGTATTCTGCTGCCACTGCTTCTTTCCGCAGCAGGAATTGTCGCCTCGCTCATCGGTACCCGTTTTGTGAGCGCCAAAGATGGTGCCAACGTGCAAAAGGCCTTAAGCCTAGGCACCTATGTGGCAGGTATTATAACTGTTGCAGCTGCCTATTTCCTTGTTAGTTACCTAGCAATGCCCATTGGCGTTTTCTACGCTATCGTTGCAGGCTTGGTGGCCGGTGTTGTGATCGGGCAGATTA
>CALNBW010000290.1 GCA_937874815.1 uncultured Bacillota bacterium
CAAGTTGGTAAAAACGGCAATATCAAACTCGCAGCCACCTAATCGGTTTAAAGCCAAAGCATGAGAGGATACTTCCAGAACGGCATGTGAAACTTGTGCCTCCACCATCTTGGCCAGTAACTGCTGTAAATCAAGAGACTCCGGCGTAGTACGGATAGATTCCAGTTTAGCATCTCCTATTTGGATATGCACCGTGCCTACAATACCGGTTCTGTACCCTGCTTGCCTTAGTAGACTGTCAATGAGAAAAGTTGTTGTCGTCTTACCATTAGTACCAGTTACACCAATAACACGCAACTGACGTGATGGATAGCTGAAAAACTTGGTAGCTACCACACCCAAGGCCCTACGCGAATCCGTTACTCGGATGCTTGTTAATTGCTCTGGTATAGGTGCTGCGCGTGAAGTGATGGCGGCTACTGCTCCTCGAGTAGCAGCCTCAGCTAAGTAGTTATGGCCGTCATCAACAAAACCAGGTATAGCGACAAATAGATCGCCCGGCTTGACGAGACGAGAGTCGTAAGCAATACCCGTGATCTCTCGTTCCAACGAGCCTGACGTTTGTAACGGCGCTAGGGCAATAACCAAATCTGCTAAGAGCATTTTCGGTCGCCCCCTTATTCACATTTTCGCGCCTGTTGATTCCCTTACGGCCTAAACTCTACGGTTACAATACTGCCAGCAGGGATTACCGTACCTGAGGCCGGCGACTGGGAGATTGCTATGCCTGAACCCACCGCTTGCACCTGCAAGCCGGCAGCCGATAGTTTGACGCTGGCATCACGCAAGGACAGCCCCTTGACATCGGGCACGTGCACCAGCTCTCCCACACTGGGGGGTTTCTCACCCATGAACACGATTACTGTCGACCCAGGGGGCACCTTCACCCCGGCTTTCGGTGTTTGGTCCAGAATTTTAGCACCTTGGCCATCAAGCCTGATATTGAGCCCCGTTTCGCGGAGCTTCTCTATGGCATCAGAGGACGAATCGCCCACCAAATTTGGCACCGTAATTGCTTGCGCCTGCACACTGGTGGCTTCGGCCTGGGGTCGCACATCAAGATAGTAAAGGATGTCTTCCGCCATATTGCGAAAAGCTGGTCCGGCTACCTGTGAACCATAATGGCCATACTTTCCTCTCGGGTTATGCACTGAAATAAAAACCACGATCTTAGGATCGTCAGCTGGGGCAAAACCACTGAAAGAGGCAATATATTTATCTGAATAGTAGCCGCCACCGGGCTTAGGAACTTGCGCCGTGCCGGTCTTGCCAGCGACGCGAAAACCAGGAATATAGGCATTACGGCCACCACCATCGGCTACCACACTCTCTAACATAACAGCTACCCGTTGAGCTATGTCGGGGGCAGTAACCTGCTGCACCACCTTGAGCTCGCGCCGCTCGATCACATTACCCTTTTGATCAGTAATACTTTCTACCACGTACGGTTGCATGAGTTTGCCACCATTAGCAATGGCCGCCATCGCGGCCGCCTGCTGAATGGGCGTCACCGATGGCCCTTGCCCAAAAGATAAAGTGGCCAATTCTACTGGCCCCACTTTATTAAACATAACGCCTAAAGCCTCACCGGGCAAGTCTATGCCGGTTTTCTGGCCAAAACCAAATTTCTTCAGGTATTCGAGCATGGTTTCCGCACCCAGTTTTTGTCCCACATCAATAAAACCAGGGTTACAGGAATTCTGCATCACTTCTAGAAAAGTCTCCTGCCCGTGGCCAGTTCTTTTCCAGCAATGCAAACGTTGCCCAGCCACAACTTCATAGCCCTTATCATAGTAAGGCGACGATTCGTTAACAACCCCTTTTTCTAGCCCAGCGGTAGCAGTAACAACCTTAAAGGTACTGCCGGGTTCGAAGCCACCGGAGATACACGGATTTAGCCACACTGATTGGCTGCCAACTTCTTCTACCGCGGTCATGAAATCATTGGGGTCGAAATCCGGGCGGTTGGCCATTGCCAGGATAGCACCAGTCTTGGGATCCATAGCAATTGCCGACACGCTTTCCGCATTATGCATCACCATTAAGTTATCCAGTTCCCGTTCTACTATATGTTGTATCACCTGATCTATAGTTAGATGAACATCATAACCTGGCTCCGGAGGGATGTAGCTGGGGGTGCCGTTAGGAATCTCCTGCCCCTTATTATCCGTTGGATATTGGAGATAGCCCCGCTTGCCCCGCAACCATTCATCGTATTGCAGCTCTAACCCATAGAGCCCCTGACTATCGATCCCGGCAAACCCGATTACTTGTGATGCCAAGTTACCATAGGGGTAGTAACGGCGGCTTTCCTCTGTAAAAGTAATCCCAGGTAAGCCTAGCTCGCGAATTTCGCGAGCAACGGCCGGGTCCACTTTACGGGCGATATAGACGGCCGCTTTTTTCTTAGTGATTAAACTCAATATTTTATCGGCATCAGTTTTTAAAACGCGTGCTAACTCAGCCGCTATCTGGGGCGCCTCTTCGGCTGGGATTTGTGCCGGTAAGGCCACCACCGTATCAGCACTAGCACTCATGGCCAGCTCGTTGCCTTTGCTATCATAGATAATGCCTCTTTTTGGCTCCACCGGAATTTCCCGCATCCATTGGGCTAAGGCTTTCTGAGTCAGTTCGGGACCTTTGACTAACTGCAACCAAGCTAGCCTACCGATGAGCACTAAAATTGTCAACATAAAGACCGCCAAAGCAAAACCTATGCGGCGCCGGATTTGCATGCCACAACTGCTCCTTTCTAAACACAGCCCGCCGCGAGGATTGCGACGAGCTGTAAGATGCTAACGCTCTGACCCGTTTTCGAGCACGTTGATGATCTGCTTTTGCTCAGGCCAGCGCATGCCTAGTTCTGAGTTGGCCCGGCTTTCTATCTTGCGCGGCGTACTCAACTGTTTTAGCTGAATAGTATAAGCGGCTTTCTCATCCTCCAGAGCGGTAATGCTCCGCTCCAATTGGTTGACTTTTGTCTGCAGATCATTCACGGAAGCAAAACGCCAAATCATGCCGAAACTGAGAACTGCAGTTAGCAACACGGCAATAATCACCAGACGTTTGTCACCGTCTGTGATTGTGGCTTTGGCCGCCTTAACCTGCTTCTGAGGCACCCTAGCAGGTTGACGAAGTGGCGGCTGGGGTTGATATAACGGCTGTTTTGCTACTAACAAACTTATTCACCTCTCCTCTTAGCTAGAACCCGAGCAGCGCTCGGCTACTCGCAACTTTGCACTACGGGCCCGCGGATTGCGGCCGATTTCTTCCTGCGTGGGAACGACTGGTTTCTTCGTAATTACCTTTAGTTTCGGTTTCCGTCCACAGACACACACTGGCAACCGCGGCGGACAGATGCAGCCTTGCTCTTGCTGGCGAAAAACCTGCTTTACAATTCTGTCCTCAAGCGAGTGGAAGGTGATTACGGCCATTCGCCCCCCGGGGGCCAACACTTCCACTGCCGCTGCTAACGCTGCGCTAAGATAGTCCAGTTCATGGTTCACTGCAATACGCAAAGCCTGAAAGGTGCGTTTTGCCGGATGGGGCCCTTCTCGCCGTGCCCCTGCCGGTATTGCGCGCTTGATGATATCCACCAACTCACCTGTTGTCGTTATCGGCCCCTGTTGGTTACGGTAGGTAACGATGAATTCCGCGATGCGCTTGGCCCACCGTTCTTCACCATAATCCCAGATGATACGAGCCAGCTCATCCTGCGCCAGTTCGTTCACCAACTGAGCAGCGGTGGTCGCACTGTCTGCGTTCATACGCATGTCCAGTGGCGCATCCTGTTGGTAGCTAAAACCCCGCTCCGCTTCATCCAATTGCGGAGAAGATACCCCCAGATCAAAAAGAATACGATTTACTCGCTCAATATCTAGAGCTAATAAGATAGCACGGAGATTGCGAAAGTTATCATGTACGACAGTGATGTCGGAGGGTAATGTCGCCTTGGCATGGGAAATGGCCGCTAAATCTTGATCGACGGCTATTAAGCGTCCCCGACCCTGCATCGCCTGCCAAATTGCTCTAGTGTGGCCGCCCCCGCCCAGAGTACAATCCACCGCAATATCGCCGGGGCCGGGTGCTAATAGCTGTAAGGTCTCTGTTAATAACACCGGTTCATGTACAAAATCCAAGTTGTCCACCTCTCTCGGTTAGATGCCTAGGCCATCTAGGTGCTCTGCAGCTTGCTCAAAAGAAGCTGTTGCCTGTTGGCTGTATTGTTCCCAGATTTCCTTGTCCCAGATCTCTACCCGATTGGAAACCCCCAGCAAGTAAACATCTTTCTCCAAACGAGCATGAGCGCGCAGGTTGGGCGGTAGCAAGATTCGCCCCTGCCGATCAAGCTCGCATTCTAGCGCTCCTGAAAAAAGCATACGCACAAAGGAACGGGCATCTGCGCGGGTAAGCGGCAAGCTTCTCAGCTTCTCTTCTAGCGCAGTCCACTCCGTTAAGGGATAGACGAAAAGACAACTGTCTAGCCCCTTAGTGACTACGAAGCGTTCGCCTAATCCATCACGCAAACGAGAGGGGATCGTTAGCCGGCCCTTGGTATCTAGACTATGTTGATACTCGCCTAGTAGCATTTTTCCCCCTCCTCGTGATTATCTCACCACTTTGGCCCACTTCGCACCACTTTTCACCACTATTATTCGCCTTAAGGGCAGCAACTCCTTCTTCCCAAACAGTTTTTCTCAAGTTTTTGGGAATTCTTTTGCTGATACCTCCATGATTTTTCGGCAAGCGGGGATGAAAGGAGTAAATTGCTGTCGTTTTTTGCCCAAACGGCTCGTGCCCATTGGCCATCACCTTCCAAAAAACGGCTGGGCCGCGGGGACGCTGGGTCGCGGGGACGTGGGTCGCGGGGACGTACACTTGGTTCAGTTAAACTTTCCCAGGCGCAGGTGCGCCTGGCAATGCGAGGACAGTCACTTTGGCTGGTGTTCATTCTGGTCATTCTGACAAGCATAATTCTCCGCTGTTGCCCATAGGAATGAAACGATAGAGAGTCTTGGGCGGAAGGAGATATCTACATGAGTACTTGGCGGGGAGCAGATATAGCAAACGCTTTTGGCATTGCCGATGAGGGGTTGGTATTGAACGGGGCCTTCTGTTTGAAGACTCCCTTAGGTTTAGCCACCCCCACACTGTATCGTGGCGACCTCGACTTCCTGCAGTGGTTAGGAGCAGAGCTACCCCACCTGAACACCAAATTAGGCAGGCTAGGTTTGAGCCGCCTGCTGCAGGCACCATCAGGTAACTACTATGCAGCCGTCAGTGATGAATACGTCCTTTTATCGACTCTGGAGACCGGGCCG
>CALNBW010000291.1 GCA_937874815.1 uncultured Bacillota bacterium
TGGGCTTTCCTACTCTATGCTCTTGGGGTTTTTAGCCTGCTGCAAGCCCTTGTTGGCTACTGAATAGGTTACGATCTTTTAGGTTGGTCAACCTATCACAAACGTATTGCTTAGATTCGGCTCGCGTGGCGCACATGATTCTAGGGGCTGTTACAAATAGTTTGGGGCCGAGGGGTGCTGCTGGGCACAGGCTAGCGCCAATCGTGCCTACGCAGGACCCCATCGGCCCCTTACCATAGCGGGAGTGCAGTCGCCTTCGCCCCGGCAGGGTTTTGGCCCTCCGGGGCTTTCGCCTGCATCTATTACATTATCTCCACACCCCTTGCCTACCGCCTATGTTATGATAATGTAGCTACAACAACAGGAGGTGGCAGCTTGCGAGACAAACGAGTTGTGATTGTAGTAACGTTAGTTCTAGGGCTATTAGGAGTCAGTTGGTATTTAGGTATGCAGCTTAATCAGGCACAGATGACACGGGCCGTTTCCTTTGCCGAATACTATCGTGTCATGCTCAATAGTCTCCGTTCCGGAACGGCTTCGCTACAGGAATATGTAGAAAATAGAAACGAAGCCTCGCTTAGGCAAGCCAATGTGGAAATCGCCACTGTGTCTAATGTGGCACGCCCCCTTGCCAGCTTAGTGCCAAGGGGGATGAATGGTCCCTGGTCGCGCTTCATGCGCAATGATTGGCCCATGATTACCAAGTCAATCGATAAACTAAATGAACGGGTGCGCTATTTCACTGTGGCCGGATTATCTGATGATGATCTAGCCTACCTAGAGATGTTAATCGATGAGCTTAAGCTAGTCATTGAGGCTATGGATGCCCCTATAGTGGCGGATGGCTCTGCGCCAGGCGTCCGGCTGCGCATGGACGAGGTAGAGAAGATGAGCAAGATGGTGCAAGAGACTGTGGCCCTGTCCGCTAGCTATCTACTTAACGGCGTGCCGCCCGAGGTGGCCGAAATAGCTAAAATTAGCTGGGACGATGCGGCAGTAATAGCGCGCAATGAACTCGGTTTGAGCGAAGATGAATGGCAGCTGCAAGACGACCAAGCTGCCACCATTGAGCTGCGTGTTGGCCGCGATTTCTATAACCTGCGCTTTAAGCCCACTTCCCAGTATAAAGGCGATAAGAAAGAACTCCTAGTGGGCGTTCACCGCCAGCAGGGTAAAGTAGTACTTACTGAATGGAAACAGCCAGTGGCTAAGAACGTTGAGCCGGTTAGTGCCGAACAGCTAGAGGCTTGGGCCCTAGAAGCCACCGAGTCTTTGCCCGGAACTAAGCAGGTCTTTGAGATTTACCAGCCAAAGGGAGAGCATCCTTGGGCAGTTGTTGTTCGCACAATGAACGATATTCCAGTGCTTACTGACTATGTAATTGTGAGTTTCAATGAAGCTACCGGCGAACAGCTAAAGTGGGAAAACCATAGCTGGGAAACCCAGCTTAGTAGCTGGCAGGCCAGCATACCTGTTATCGATACCCTGCCCCGCCTGGCTAAGCAGATTAACGTCAAGGACATGGATGGCTTTGAGCAGCACGGCCTAGCCGTGGTTCGCTCCACTGTAACCGACCGGCCCACACTCTGCTACTGGATCACCTATAGTGACAACCAGACAGCATCAGGGGAGCCCAAGGTAGGTTACTACTACGTTAACGTCAAGAATGGTCGCCTCGAACGTAGCGGTTCCGGCTGGTAGTTCGTATTTATCCACCAGGTCCAGGGAAACCGTAGGGGCCGGACCCCTGGAGATCACTGAAGAAGATGCTCGGAGTCCGGGAGAAGGTCGTTGGTCCTGCGAAAAGCGCATTGGGGCCTCTAATAAAGGGAGCTTTTGAGGAAAGGGGACACACCTC
>CALNBW010000292.1 GCA_937874815.1 uncultured Bacillota bacterium
GCTTGCGCCGCGTGTAGTCGACAGGCACCTTGCTGCCTTGTCGCGCCTGGCTGTAGTAGGCGGCGAGTTGAGCAGCCATTTCGAGGGTTGCTTGGTCCGGTTCGTCGCCGCCCTTGATAACCACGTGGGAGCCTGGGATGTCTTTAGTATGGAGCCACCAGTCGTCGGCTGCGGCGGAGCGCAGCAGGCGTTCGTTCTGCAAGTTGCTGCGCCCCACGAGGATTTCGCGGCCGCTGGGTGACAGGAAGTGCAGGGGAGCGCTAGGCTGCTGCTTTTGCTTTTTCTTTGTTTGCTTCTCGGGGCGCAGGAGGCCACTTTGTTGCATCTCGGTTTTTATTTCGGCTACTAGCTCCCGGGTTTCAGCTCGCTCCAGGGTGTCTTGCAGTGATTGCAGGTATTGGAGCATCTGCTTGGTAGCGGCAATGTGCTTTTCTACGATGGGGCTGCCTTTGCGGGCCCGTTCATAGCGTTTGAAATAGCGCTGGGCGTTTTGCACAGCGTCTAGACTGGGGTCGAGCTCTATAGTGATGCTGGCTAGGTCAGGGTCGTAGTAGTTGACTAGCTCAGCTGTTTTAGCTTTAGGTTGTATCAGGTGTACGTTAGCCAAGATCAGCTCGCCATTGAGGCGTAGTTCTAGGTCTTGCTGCATTGCGCTTAGTTCGCCCTCTTGGTTATTCAGTTTACGTTCCTCTTTCTGCAGCAGATGTTTTACGGTGTGGGTAAGACCACGTTTTGCCTGTAGCAGTGTATCATCAAAGGTGTCTTGTTGGGCGAAGCGATCCACTAGGCTATTGACACTGTCTGGCCAAGGCTGGGCCTCCTGGTGCGTCAGCAGCAGTGCGGCATACTCATTGTTGCTTATGGAAGGCGCAAAGGTCACCTGTTTTACTGCTGCTTGGATACTGGCTATCTCTTGCCATAGTTGCTCCCAATTTGGAGGCGTCAGCTGGCCAGGGGTTATATCTAGAGGCAGTCGGACGCGCGTCAGCAGTTCGTTAGCTACTAAGGGGCTAATGCCGGTAAGGCGGCGCACAATGGTCTTACTGAGGCCAGCGTTTCCGTTTTGCAGGGTTGCCTGCAGTTCTTGGGCGCTGGTTAGGGTAAGGGTATCAGTTCGTTCTTGATGCCCTGGGTACTCATAAGTGAGGCCAGGCAGCATGATGCGCACGCTGCTCATTGCTGGCGGCACGCGCACTATGGAATCAATGACTTTATTGTTGGGGTCGACCAGCACGATGTTGCTGTGGCGACCCATAATCTCTGCAATCAGTCGATAGGTTATTAGGTTGCCGAGCTCATCTTTGCCACTAAAGCAAAAGGTGAGCACCCTCTCTAGGCCCAGCTGTTCTACACTGAGCAATTTGGCACCCTCTAGGTGTTTGCGCAGCAGCATGCAGAACATTGGGGGGGTGAGGGGGTACTCTTGCTTGCCGCTGGTGAGATGTACCCGGGGCGAGCGCGGGTTAGCAGAGAGAGCGAGGCGACCTTTGCCCTGTTGCCCATGGTGTAATAGCAGGTTGAGTGTTGTTGGTTCTGGTTGAAAGACTCTCTCGATGCGCGCGTCGCGCCAAGCATTTAGTTCGGCCGCTATGGCCGCCATTGTGAGTCCATCGTAGGCCATATCTAGTCACCCCTTTTTTGGTAAGCTCGTGATTAAGTATATCGCGGCGCTTATCTGGGGTCAATTTGTACATGTAGGCCACATGTCATACGCACGGCGCGTTAATGGGACGAGGTATGTTGTCCACTTCACTCGCATATTCTGTCTTGAAGCTACTTGGAGTGAGGTGAGTTGACTTGCCCTGGCATAATATCGATTGGGTAGATTGCCTGCAGCTGCTAGAAAGCAGTGAACAGGGGCTAAGTACAAGGGCAGCGCAGCAACGCCGGGAGCGCCTAGGACCAAATCTGCTCAAGCAAACGCCGCCCCCTTCGGCCTGGCAACTGTTCTTGGGGCAGTTTAAAGACTTTATTGGTGGCAACATTAATTTCCGGCCTTTTAGGCGAGTATGCGGACGCGCTCAGTATTATAGCTATTGTTTTAGTCAACGCACTGTTGGGTTTTATCCAGGAATATCGGGCGGAGCAAGCAATTGCCGCCTTAGCCAAGTTGAACTCGCCGCGCGTAGATATTAGGCGTGATGGTCGCGACCTGACCGTTGATGTCAGTGAGTTAGTCCCGGGCGATTTGGTTTACATTCAGGCAGGCATGCGGGTGCCGGCCGACATGCGCCTGGGCGTGGGTGTAGCCTTGGAGGTTGATGAGGCGGCCCTTACGGGGGAGTCGTTACCAGTGCGCAAGTCGGCTGCTGCTGTGGATGCGGCAGCGCCACTACAC
>CALNBW010000293.1 GCA_937874815.1 uncultured Bacillota bacterium
CATCAAGAAACGTAGTCAGATGGCAGATGTTTGGAAGCGTCTACGGAAAAATCGCCTCGCCATTTTTGGCATGGTTATTTTGGGGCTGTTGCTCTTCGTGGCAGTTTTTGCAGACTTCATCGCGCCTTACCCCTATGACTACCAGGATTACGATAATGCACTCCAGCCTCCATCATGGAAACATTGGATGGGTACTGACAACTTCGGGCGAGATATCCTTAGCCGTGTAATCCACGGTTCCCGTATTTCACTCAAGATCGGCTTTATCTCCTTGACGGGAGGTGCCTTGGTTGGGTGTATACTTGGTGCGATCGCCGGCTTCTTCGGGGGCGCGCTAGATACAGTAATCATGCGTTTTTCCGACATCTTGATGTCAATCCCGCGCACTGTCTTAGCCATATCCATAGCCACGACGTTAGGGCCGGGTCTGACAAATGCAATGATTGCAGTGGCCATTAGCTCGGTTCCCAACTTCGCTCGCGTTGTGCGTGCATCCACCCTGACAGTTAAGGATGAGGAATATGTAGAGGCGGCCAGAGCAATTGGTGCTAGTAATACACGCATCATTGCTAAGTATATTTTCCCGAATGTCATGGCGCCAATAATCGTACAGGCTACGCTAGGTGTTGGTACAGCCATTATCCTGGCTGCCTCGCTCAGTTTCTTAGGGTTAGGCATTCAACCACCTACTCCGGAATGGGGCGGAATGCTCTCCGCAGCGAGGGGTTACATGCGCGACTACGGTTACATGGTGCTTTTCCCCGGTCTGGCCATCATGGTTACAGTGCTGGCGCTTAATCTCTTTGGAGATGGACTAAGGGACGCTCTTGACCCGAAGTTGAAGAAATAGGGAGAGTTGACATATGGAAAACAATAAGTTGTTGTCAGTCAGGAATCTGACCATTCATTACATTACGGATGACGGCGTAGTTAAGGCGGTAAACGATATCAGTTTCGATTTGGATAAAGGGGAAACCCTCGGCCTCGTAGGTGAAACAGGTGCTGGGAAGACAACAGCCGCCCTTGGCCTTATGCGCCTTGTGCCTGATCCACCCGGGAAGATTATTGAAGGCCAGATAATCTTTGATGGCAATGATCTGCTTGAAGAGAGCAATCTGCGGATGCGCCTCAGGAGAGGGCGAGACCTCTCTATGATCTTTCAGGATCCCATGACTTCACTCAACCCTGTGCTAACAGTTGGTGAGCAAATTGCAGAAGTCATCCGGTTACACGAGAAGACTTCTGCAGCAGAGGCACATAAGAAGGCGGCGGAGATGTTGGAAACAGTAGGCATTCCTGCCGAGCGCATGGACGAGTATCCCCACCAGTTTTCAGGCGGCATGAAACAGCGAGTAGTTATTGCCATGGCCCTAGCGTGTAACCCGCAATTAATCATTGCGGACGAACCCACAACTGCGCTGGACGTGACGATTCAGGCCCAGGTATTAGCGCTTATGGGAGAACTGCAGCGTAAGTATCAGACAGCGATGATCCTTATTACCCATGACTTGGGAGTGGTGGCGGAAAACTGCGACAGGGTGGCTATCATGTACGCGGGGCAGATTGTGGAAAGCGGCCCTATCGAAGATATTTATGATAATACAAAGCATCCATATACTAAGGGGCTGTTTGGCTCCCTCCCAAACATCGGAACCAGGGTGCGGCGGTTAAATCCTATTTATGGGCTTATGCCTGACCCGGTCGCCCTGCCAACCGGCTGCCCTTTCCACCCCAGATGCAAAAGCAAGAAGCCTGAGTGCGAATCTATCGTACCATGGGATATTGAAGTCTCTCCCGGTCATTTTGTGAAATGCCTTCTATTTGTAGAGAATGATGTGCCGGAAGAGGGGGGAGAGCAGCATGGCTAAACTGCTAGAAGTTCAAGACCTCAAGAAATACTTCAAGACGCCACGCGGTATGTTACATGCGGTTGACGGTGTTAGTTTCACTATTGAGCGGGGGCAGACGTTAGGCGTGGTTGGTGAATCTGGCTGTGGAAAATCAACTCTAGGCAGGGTGATTATTCGGCTGCCGGATGCTACTGACGGCAAGGTGTATTTCGAAGGGGAAGACATTACTAAGATCCGAAACACACAGTTGCTGCGGCAACAAATGCAGATCATTTTTCAGGACCCCTTTGCCTCACTAAATCCAAGAATGACTGTAAGCGAAACTATTGCGGAGCCATTGAGAATTCATGGCCTTGTTCGTGACCGGAGTGGAATTGACAAGCGCGTCTATGAGCTTATGGATACGGTGGGGTTGGCAAGCCGCTTTGTTAACTCTTATCCTCATGAACTTGATGGTGGACGTCGCCAAAGAATAGGCATCGCCCGCGCGCTTGCTCTTGAGCCAAAATTCATCGTCTGTGATGAGCCTGTTTCTGCTCTAGACGTATCAATTCAGGCACAGATTCTTAACCTCATGCAGGACTTGCAGGAGGAAAACGGTTTTACCTATATGTTCATTACCCATGATCTTTCAGTGGTAAAGCATATTTCTAACGATATTATGGTTATGTACCTGGGCATGGTCGTGGAAAAGGGCGAAGCGGATGAGTTATTTGACCGCCCCTTACACCCTTATACAAAGGCTCTCTTGGCCGCAATTCCAGAGCCTAGCGTGAGAAAGAGTAGGGAGCGCACACTCCTTAGGGGTGAGATTACATCACCCATTGACCCAAAACCGGGGTGCCGCTTCGCTGCCCGCTGCCCTTATGCGAAAGAAGCCTGTTTCTCCTCTTATCCAGCGTTAGAAGAGGTGCTGCCAGAGCGTTTTGTGGCCTGCCACTTTTCACGCGAGATAAACCAGCTGTGCTAGTTGGTAGAGACGATGACTAGGTTACTATCTTATGATGTTGTAGTTGTGGGAGGCGGCGTCGCGGGGTTTGCTGCGGCGCTCGGCTCCGCAGAAGCTGGGGCTAAGACGCTGCTAATTGAGCGAGGTGCGTTTCTCGGTGGTATTGGCACTCAGTCTGGAGTGGCTACCTTCTGTGGCTTCTATGACGGCTCGGAACCGCCCATACCGCTTGTGGGCGGGGTGGGGCAGATGGTCATAGGGCGGCTTGCTGCACTCGGTGAAGACATCACCCCGGCACCCAACTCATCATCCTATTTGCTTTTTGACTATGATATCGAGACTCTGAAACTTGCATTGGATAGCTTGATAGCGGAGTCCGAAGCAAATCTGCTTCTGCATACACACGTAGTAGATGCGTTAGTCAGGGATGATAACATAGTTGAGCTTGTTTGTGTTGATGATGAAGGCCGGTTCTTTGTCCGGGCCGACGCCTTTGTAGACGCAACTGGTGATGCGAACCTTGCTAGGATGGCGGGGAGCCCGACACTCTATGGCGAGAATGGGAAGACTCAAATGGCCTCGTTAGTCATGTGGGTAGGAGGAATCGAACCCGGGAACAATTACTCCGCGGAGCGCCTGGAGCAGGCTCTGCGCAAGGCGAAAGAAGCTGGCATTGGTCCCATGACTAAGATGCGTGCATATGTGCGTCCCTACACGAAGGGCAATATCGTCATATTAAATCTGCCTAATTATCCACTACGAGCAGTGGATGGAGCAAGCCTGACTAAGGCTGAGCAAACTGCTCGTCAGCTTGCTCACACTTATATCCGCGCCCTCCGTGCCTACATGCCCGGGATGGAGAACTGCTTCTTGTTACGTACCGGCCCTAAAATTGGCATAAGAGAGTCGCGCCGCTTCGTTTGTGAAAGGACATTGACCTTTGCAGAGGCTTATGCAGCTACTCGTTCGCCTGATAGCATTGCCCGTGCTGGCTGGGTATTTGAGGCCCATGAGCGGCCGGAGCAGATGTCAACCAACCTGCACGTGCATGAACGCTCCTACTTTAGTATCCCAATCGGTTGCATTAAAGCAGCCTCTCCAGCTAACTTATGGTGTGCCGGCCGCATTATAGGGGTTGACCGTCAAACTCTCTCTTCTGTGCGGGTAATGGGAACCAGTTTCGCCACTGGGCAGGCGGCCGGAGTAGCTGCTGCTTTGACCCGAAATCAGCCTACGTATGATACGCCTGCAGTTCAGGCAGAACTGCTGCGCCAGGGTGCGCTGCCGCTTTGATAGTTATGCCATTGTTATCTGTTCTACTCGCACACGGACGAAATCCAGGTTTAAAGGATGTGTTGAAGGATGGGAAAAACTTATCTCGAGACAATAGTAGAATACTTTCATTCGTATAACGTGCAGGATATTGATGCCCAGTCGCTACATCAGGCAAAGCGGTGCCTAATTGATTATCTGGGCTGTAGCATTTACGCAGCTAAACACGACTGCTGTCCGGGTTTGCTAGACTTGATTGCAGATATGGGCCCGGGTAAGGGGATGGCCAGCATCTGGGGCAAGCCAGAATTAACATCCCCAGCGTTAGCAGCCTTTGCGAACGCGGCTCGTACTTCGAATATTGAGCTAGATGATTGCTCTGCCATTGGTGCATCGGTGCACCCGGGAGTATATGTTTGGTCAGCGGCTCTTGCTGCCTGGGAGAATTCAGGAGCTAATGTCGAAGATGTTCTGAGGGCAGTAGTTTTTGGCTACGACGTTTGTCTTCGTATGGGGCTCATGGCTACTGACAAAGTTCGCGAGTTAGGCCTGCACGGCCCAGGGCTTGTTGGTGGGCTTGGTGCGGCTGCTACGGCAGGCCTACTATATGGGCTTAACATAGAACAGCTGCATAATGCACTTGCGCTGACAGCATCGCTCTTGCCAGTCTGTCCTTTCGTCAGTTTCTTGGAAGGCGCGGACGCTAAGGATTTCTACGGCGGCTGGGGTGCTTATCTGGGGATGATAGCAGTAGAAGGTGCAAAAAAAGGCCTTACGGGGCCGGCTCATATCTTAGATGGGCCTAAGTCTCTTAACGCTATATTTGCGGGACAGAAAGGTACCGATGTGAAACCCGGGGAACATTTCTTCATAAATGATACTTCTTTTAAGGAGTTTTCCGCTTGTCACTCAGTGCATCCAGCTATGACAGTGATTCTAGACCTGCAGGCAAAGCATTCCATCGATCCGCAGCAAATTGCTGAGATAACTGTTGCCACCTATCCTTATTCCTACGAGTTGGATCAAGGCGTTGGGGCAGAGCTCAACCCGTCTTCAGCTAGGCTTTCGCTAAGCTATACCGTAGCATATGCGTTAATTGAGGGTAGGCTTTCTCCTGACGCCTTTACCCCTGAGAAATTGCGTGATGATAGATACCTAGCTCTGCGCAACAGAGTTATAGTGAAGAAGTATGATGCCTACGGCACTGGGCCATTTGGCATCCGCGGCAGCATTGTTACTATTCGAATGCGCGATGGTGCGGTTATACGAGGTGAGACAGAT
>CALNBW010000294.1 GCA_937874815.1 uncultured Bacillota bacterium
TGCCGCCCTACTGGCGCCTAATCTTTAGGACCCATGCGGCCGTGTTCAAAGTCCCCGTCCCCGTGGCTGGGACGTAAAAAGACGCACGGGCGGCAACCCGTGCGTCTTTTTTTTATGCTATTAACCGATATAGCCAGCCTTGGTGAGAATCTCGACCACGTTGTCGAAGTCTTCCTTAGCGGTAAGGATGACCGGCCCAGTGCAGCCCATACCGGTGGCTACATAGATTCCAGCCTTCCAAACAACCTGTTGAGCATCCTCAAGTTCCAGAATGTCAATGCCAGGAATCTCTTCGGTAGTTACTTTCTCGGGCGGTGCCGCCACCACTTCCGGCTCAGCTGCAGCAACCTTGACCTCTTTCTTAAAGAGATCTTTTAAGCCAGCCTTGTGGGCAGCAGCGAACTCGGCGGCAACTACCTGTAGCAATTGCCCCTTAGCAACCTCTGCTGCATATTTCAGGGCATTGGCCACTACCGGCGCACCAGAGGCACGCGAAAGAATGAGGATTATCTTATCGTAGCCTTCACCAATGCCAGGGCCGTAACCAAAACCATTAGTCTCATAGTCTCCCCCACTGGTGTAGGCGGAGAACACTTTCATGAGCACATTGCCGGTAAGGGTGTCGGTAACCATGACATCAGGAGCGCCAACCAGTAGGTCATTGCCACGCATAACGGAACCGCCATCGGCGCGTACGCTCTCGGCGAAGTTAATGCTATAACCGTTTTGCACTAGCTTCTCCAAGGCACGCTCCGCCGAGCGAGCGGCGTCTACGTTGAGAATACCTACTGTCGGGTTAGCAATGCCCTTGGCCTTAGCGGTCGCAATACCGTAGATAGCGTTCTTCACCATCGCTTCTACACGGTCGGTAGCAGAAGTGCCGGTGGTGGTAGCGAGGAACATCTCGCGACCACGCGCAGGCGTAATCACTCTACCCACTGTAGAAACGCCAATGGGGAAGCTATAGTGCATAGTAACGCATGCAGCCAGGTCGCCACTTTCAAGGGCTTGCTCCATGGCTTTATGCTGTTCTTTTTCGTTCTCAGCGGGGATCCGGGGGAGCTTGCTATCTACCTCTGGCCCCACAAGCACCACTTCAATATCGGGGTTAGCAGCTTGGGCTAGCTCGGCACCGTGAACAATCTCGTCAATGCCAAGCTCGCTGCCCATAACGGTAACGCCGACACGGATCCGCTCTCCGTACACACCTGTCTCCAGCGCGTCTGCAATTTGGTTAAAGGTCTGCGCTAACAATTTCTTTGCTGTATCTGACAATTGTGTCACCTCCTCGAAAAGGTCTGGGGTCGCCTGGGCTTAAGCTAAGGTTTGCGCCAGCTCACGCATTGCTTCTGCGATCAGACGACGTACTTCATCGGCAGAAACACCGCCAACCTGCTCAGTCTGGAGGCCAGGGTTCTTCTCAATTAGGAAAGAAATACCGTCAAACAGGTTGGTCAAACGGGCTAAGAACAAAGAGCCTTTGCCGATGAGCATGAAGTTCTTGATAGAACCTTCGAGAATCATGTCGCGACCAGCGCCCAAGAAAGGAACACCAGACGGGATGTGGCCTTGGGTCGGAGCATAGCCAGGCATACCGTGGGCAGCCACGAAGCTGGCAATTTCATTGCGCTGCAGGTCGCCGCGTTTTACGCCGAGGGCAGCAATCATCTTGTAGTTAGCCTCCGGCACATTACCAGCGCCGGCGGGAACGGTGATCTCTGGGTTCTGCATCTCTGGTGCAAAACGATCAATATCCTTGATGCTGATACCGGCATGATCCAGCGGATCGGTAACGATGGCGGTCATAACGGCCTGGG
>CALNBW010000295.1 GCA_937874815.1 uncultured Bacillota bacterium
TCTAAGCACCTTTTATTAGAGGCCCCAATGCGCTTTACGCAGGGCCAACGACCTTATCCTGAACTATGAGCGATTTCTTCAACAGCCCAAGCCGCCCCAACGTCACTATGCGCGCTGGGAACGCCAAAGTATAACTATGCCGGCCAAGATCAGCGTCGCTGCCATCACTGTTTCAAAGGAGATCCCATACTGATCTTCAAGAATTAGAAAAAGGCCTACAGCAGTAACGATGCCACCTGGAATGGCTAGCGGCGCAAAAGAACCCCCCTGGAGACTGGCGCCAAGAAAGGCTAACCCTGGTGCTAAAACCCAGAGTGATTGCACCCACGTATAGTTATCAAAGCCCTTGAGGGTAAGATAAAACGGCACGCTCAGGAAAATAAACAGCAGGGCTGGGAACAAATACGCGCAGTTGCCGCTGAAATAGTTCAACAGGAAATATCCTCCCAGAGCCAAGAAACCGAGGGAGATAGCCTCTACACCTAGCTGCAAATAGCCCAGGTTAGCCGCTAAGCCCAGGCAACCAGCAATAACCAAAACCACCCCTAGGAAAACACCCTTAGTTTGTTTTGACACCTTCACTCCCCCCGTCTATCACAATGGGAACATCCCACTGCCCTAAGTTTACCCCGCAGAGCCTCCCGTTAAGGTTTAAGCCAATCACTTTCCGGCTTAGCAATCAAACGAGCGTTATTATAAGCCATGTCAATAGTGAGGCAAGTGCGCCCTTGATAGATTGAGCCTTCCTTGTAAATGACCAGTGCCGCATCCGGCACATTGCTTTCCAGACAAAGCGGCAAAAGCAGCTGTACACGCCCTTCATAGTATTGCGGCACAGCCAAACGATAGTTGGCGGCTACTTTTTTCTTGGCTAAGTTGACAGCCCCACTAAACACATTCATTAATAGTTCTCGTCGCTCCGGGCTCTGAAAAATGCGTGGCAGGCGAGCTACATTATTAGGGTTGGTTAGGATATGATCAACGTTAACCCTGATCTCTTGACGGTAATCAAAAACTAACTCCGAAATGTCTTTGAAGTACTCCGCTCGCGTAGGCAGCGGCACGAAGTCGTTAAGTTCGAGATCGCTCTCACGCACGAAGCCCATCATATACCAAGGTTGCGCATCCTCCCTGCGGTTGCGGGTGAAAAACCCAAAGATCTGCTCATAATTTGTAGTGTAAAGACCAGTATTAAAGCAAGCCTTGTCTCCAACAATCGCTATTTTGGCCTGTTTAAGCTTAGGATCGTCAGTGCTATCATATTCCTCTTTTAGGCGTTTAAAGGTGTGATGAATATAGTTATAGAGAATGGGATGTTTGTACTGCTGCTGCTCTGCAGTGGGAGACTGAAACTGCCAATCCTCCTTGGCAGCCAAAGGAGGAGCGCTTAGCTCATCTAGCATGCCTTCGAAGTCTTTGCAGTAGGCAAACTCAAATAAGGGCCATCTCCTATCACTAGTTAATGAAACCGACAAGATCATCAATCCTTCCTTTCAGCTTATGCTGCTATCAACATTCGCCGCAAAGGTGGTTGTCTCCTGTTTACCTTCCGCTCGTTTTCCGCATTTTGTTTGAATTCCCCATAACAGCAGGTAAATGCATTACAATAGCCAAATTAAAGGTACAAGCCTCTTATTATCTGTGTTTTCACTGACACCACAGACCATTGACCGCAACGCATAGGCGCTCTGGACAATGACGCCTCGCGCCCAATCAACTAAAGGGGGACTGATGTAATGCTTTTCTCACGTTTCCCGCGCGTGCAGCTAGCTACCCTGCCAACGCCCCTACAACATCTGCCGCGTTATGGTGAGCTGACCAATCATCCGCAGTTATACATTAAGCGGGATGATTTTATGGCCCTCGGTATGGGCGGCAACAAACTGCGCAGTTCTGGTTAGGAACGGCGCTCGCGCAAGAGGCAGACGTAATCGTCGCTTGCGGTCGGCCCGAATCGAACCAGTGCCGGTTAACAGCCGCCGCTGCTGCCAAACTCGGCCTTGATTGTATTCTGCTACATAATACAGAGCAACCTGACCTGCTTCAAGGTAATATCTTGCTGAGCCATCTTTTTGGTGCCCAGTCCATCTATCTAGGAGAAATAGATGAAGACTCACGGCAGCGGCATGCTATCGTACTGGTAGAACGCCTGCGAGCCGCAGGGCGCAAACCTTATCTGATTGGCGAAAACGTGGCCCTTGGTTGTCTAGGCTATGTTAACGCGGCCCTCGAGTTGCACCAGCAGGCCTTAGCGCAGAACATCGACCTACGACAGGTGGTGATTGTAGGTGCCATGGGCGGAACTGCTGCCGGCTTCCTATTCGGCACAGCCCTCCTCGGGCACCCCTTCCATGTACATGTGATCAGTGTTGAGTATCCCCAAGAGCAACTCTGGTCTATTCTGAAGACGAATTTCGCCAACATAGGTGCTCTCCTTGAGCTTACCCCTAGTGCCACACTGGCAGAAGTAACGACTGTGCATGCCGAGTACCTGGGGCCGGGCTACGCCCTCCCCACTCCTGAGTCAATACAAACTATACGTGACCTAGCCAAGACAGAAGGCATCCTGCTCGAGAACGTCTATACCAGTAAGACTGTTTGGGGCATGCGCGACCTTATCGCCCGCGGCATCATTTCAACCCAGGAAGCCACCTGTGTCATTCACACCGGCGGCGGCCCGGCCTTGTTCGCTCAGGCGGAACTGTACCAACCTTAAACGCACTACTACGAGCTATGTGTGAGATTAGCAGTACAGGATAGGACAAGGAGGTGCCATGCCAGTAGCATGAGAAAGATCTTTATAGTTGTACTCGTTGCCACCCTAGTTCTCATCTTGCCCGACTGTACTAACACTAAGATTGAGGTTACTGGCAATGCTCTTGCCTTTGCTTTCACCGGTAGGAAGCCCCCGTTTGGTGGTAGCACCTGTTATCTATCCTTCGTTGTTCCTGAGAGCAATATCCAACAGAATATAGAGCTAGGGCCCCACTACGCGGCTTCTGTAACCTACGCAGCCCCTTATGTTTTCATCCCCATGCACATGAACATCAAAGGAATCCAGGATATTACTGAATGGATTTACTACGTCAATATTCATGATGGTAAACAAGGACGATTTCAGGTGGCTTGGCAGCCTATGGAGATACTTCCATATCATAGCAGGTTTTATACTCAGTAAAGACATCAGGCCTGGACGTCCAAGCAGACAAAAACAGGGTATCGCCAACGATAACCCTGTTTTTGCGTGTCTAGCGTTTACTTGTCGCGCCACAGCCCATGCAGGTTGCAATAAGACCGAGCCTCAGTTACTTTTTCAAAGGGGGCACAGAAGTGAGCGACTGGAGGTTGGCCAGGCTTGAGGAATTCGCGGTAGACCTTGCCGTCGGCTACAACCTCAATCCACTCGATCCAGTGTGCGTCAATCATGGGATGGTCAACGCTGCCTACTTTCACCGTGGTACCTCCAGCAGCAGCTTCGATTACGGGGACATGCTTCTCGTGGGCGCTGTCTGCCGTTTGTGGAGCCATTAGTTCCATCGGTTGCCCACAGCAAACGAGCTCTCCAGCTCCAGTGTGTAACACCTCGACCATGTTACCGCAGATATTGCATTTATAGACCTGTCTTAGTTCCGTCATGTAAACACCCTCCTTAAGTTTCTCTGATTCTATTATAGTAATGATTACTATTAACGTCAAGTGCCTTCTCTAAAGAAATAGCGTAGACCAGCATGTGCCGTCCGAGACCACTGAAGAAGTCCCTTAGAGTCTGGGAGAAGGTCGTTGATCCTGCGTAAAGCGCATTGGGGCCTCAAATGAAAGGTGCTTAGACATCGGCGGTTAAAGGCGGCCAACTGTTTGAGCTTAGGCGAGTTTTGGCCGCCTCAGTCGATGGCTAAGCACCTACCTACGGTATCAGGCCACACGCGCGCGAGTAGGACCACGACCTTTATAGGCAGTCTCGTGCCGTCCCCCTGGTCCACGGGCGCATGCGTGCTTAGCGACCTATTGTCTCCGGGGCAGGATAATCTATACCGAAGGTATCCACGGTGACACTGGCCATCTTTTGTTCTTCGCGGGGCTGGTCAGAGCGATCGCGCGGTGTGCTCACAATGGCATCGGCTACGTCGAGACCGCTGAGCACTTTGCCGAAGGCGGCGTATTGCCCGTCCAGGTGAGGGGAATCGGCCACCATGATAAAAAACTGGGAACCAGCCGAGTCGGGATTAGCGGCACGAGCCATGGAAATAACCCCGCGGGAATGCTTGAGATCGTTGGCAAAGCCGTTACCAGAGAACTCGCCCTTAATGGAGTAGCCGGGGCCCCCCGTGCCAGTGCCTTTGGGGTCTCCTCCCTGAATCATGAAGCCAGGAATAACCCGGTGAAAAATGGTGCCATCATAATAGCCCTTTTTCACCAGTGAGATGAAGTTGCTCACTGTGTTAGGGGCGATATGGGGGTATAGCTCAACCTCGATCTGGCCCCCATTGGCCATGTTGATAGTGACTACAGGATTCTGCTTAGCATCGGTCATGTCTGTTATCTTCCTTTCTTCTAGCTCGCTAACGAGCTACTGTTTGCGGTGCCGGGTAGGTAACGTCAAACACATCAACTACTATGCTCTGGATCTGCGGCGGGTCTAGCGCCAGGCTCATTTGGCTGCCATCGTTCGGCACCTGCGCAATACGGTCAGCTACTTCTTGGCCAGAGATGATCTTGCCGAAAGCAGCATATTGCCCATCAAGGTGGGGCGCATCACCCGTCATAATAAAGAACTGCGAACCCGCCGTATCTGGTGGCTCAGAACGAGCCATAGAGATAACGCCCTTGGTGTGCAACAAGTTGTTAGTAAAGCCATTGGCGGCAAACTCGCCCTTGATGGCGTAGCCAGGCCCACCCATACCGTTGCCTTGAGGGTCGCCTCCCTGGATCATGAAACCGGGAACGACACGATGAAAGGTGAGGCCGTTGTAAAAACCCTGCTGCGCCAAGGAAATAAAGTTGTTTACTGTATTGGGGGCAACGTCTGGGTAGAGCTCTAGCTGCATGCGGCCTCCATCTTGCATAGTAATGGTGGCAATGGGATTCTTGTCTGTCTGCATACTTGCCTCAAAGGCCGATTGCAGGGCTTCAAGTTCGGCTGCATTTTTCACTTGCGGTATCTTCTTAGCAAGCTTCTCCAGATCAATGGCCAAAACATAGTCGGGCTGTTTGATCACTTCCTTTTGCTGATCCTTAGCTAGTTCTTCTTCTCGTACATAGATCAGTTGCTTCTTGCTGACCTTAGCTAGCTCTTGCCGCTCGCCTTTGCCTGTAAGGTAAGTTCCTTTGCTAAATAAGCTGAACCTACTTTCTGCTACAGTATAGGCGGTAAGCGGGCGGTAGTTGCCATGCAGCATATGGATCTCGCCATCGGCCCCTTCGTAGAGCCAGACCAGAGAACCCCGGTATTTAAACTGCGCGTCGTGTACTTGAATTGCATGTTGTGGGCTTTGCTGACAGCCAACCAAGGGGATGGTCAGCAATACCAGTAATCCCAACGCGATTAGCTTCTTCACTCTGTCTCCACTCCTTGGTGCTTTAAGCCAATCCAATTTTGCCTAGAGATGCGGCATAAACCACGAAACGATCTACCCCATTTAGACCTAGGGTACTATTGATTTGATCATCATCAAAGGCACCAATGGCGCAACATCCGCACCCGACAGCCGTTGCTGCTAGGTAGAGGTTCTGGCAAACGTGCCCGGCATCAAGGATGATATAACGATAAGATCGCTCTTGGTAACGCCAAACGGAGCGATAGATGTCGGCAGCCCAGATAAAAGTGACGGCGCTAGTGCCGACGAAAGGCTGCTGCTGGCAATTATCTTCGATCCGCTGGCTGATGCCAGCGTCCAATGTGACCACGGCTAGTTTGTGCTCCAGCGCTAGATAACGATATAGGCCCGGTTGTAACCCCTCCACCCGATTGGCTAATATGTAGGTTTCCAGGGGATGACGTGCTCCCGCCGATGGCACTGTACGCACCGTTGCTGGCCTATTAGTTACTTTCTTGACGCCCTGGGTATGCCAGAGTAAATAAGCCAGCTCAGCCAACGAAATGGGTTCAGCTGTATACTTGCGCCAGCTTTTACGCTGGTTACTGACTAGGGTAAAGTCACATGGGGGCACATCAATCGTGTCGGCCTTAGGCAAATCAACCACTTCTTGCCCCGCTGCATCCCAAGCAAGCTCGGGCTGAGGCAGCTCTCGCATTTGGTCGGACTCACCTAAATACTGATACTTGGTTTTCTCAATAAACTCTTGTCCAACAGATTTAGACATATAGTTTTGCTCCTTTCAATATTATCCTTAGTTATATTCTCGCTAGAGCGGCCAGTACCTTTCCTGCGAGCTACTAAAGCGAAATTGGCTAGGGCCGCCGCCCTTGGTATATAATAGAATCAGACTTCCCTGGTGCCGGTTGCGACGCCACTAGGCATGTGTTATAACTAGGCAAATAGGTACAGTAGAATTCGCTTAAAGAGGGTGAGATAAATGGCAACTAACGAAACGGAACTGAACAACTTTATCCGCCGCATCATTGATGAGGACATAGCCAGAGGCTGGAATGAAGGCCGTGTACATACTCGTTTCCCGCCGGAGCCCAACGGGTACCTGCATATTGGCCACGCCAAGGCTATTTTACTCAATTACAGCATAGCAAAAGACTATAACGGCCTTTTTAACCTGCGCTTTGACGACACCAACCCCACTAAAGAAGAGCAGGAGTTCGTAGACTCCATCATCGACGATATCAAATGGCTGGGTGTTGACTGGGAAGATCGGCTCTTTTTTACAGCTGACTATTTTGATCGCATGTATGAGTTAGCGGTGCAAATGATCAAAGACGGGAAAGCCTATGTGGATGACCTTTGTGTCGATGAAATTCGCGAATATAGAGGCACACTGACCGAACCAGGCCGGGAGAGCCCCTATCGTAACCGCTCTATAGAAGAAAACCTGGATCTTTTTACTCGCATGAAGGATGGGGAGTTCCCCGATGGGGCCCGCGTGCTACGGGCCAAGATCGACATGGCATCACCCAATATTAACATGCGCGACCCAGTTGTTTATCGCATTCGCCACGCTAGCCATCATCGCTCTGGCGATAAGTGGTGCATCTATCCTATGTACGACTATGCCCATCCGCTAGAGGATGCATTCGAGAGCATTACCCATTCGCTCTGCTCCATTGAATATGCGGACCATAACGAGCTATACGAATGGTTCCTAGATAATGTGGATTATAGCGGCCCTGGCATCCAGGGACGTCCTAAGCAGATTGAATTTGCGCGCCTCAATATCACCCATACTGTAATGAGCAAACGCAAACTACGCCGCTTGGTTGAAGAGGGCATCGTAACTGGGTGGGATGATCCGCGCATGCCCACAATTGCCGGCTTAAGACGGCGCGGCTATTCTCCCCAGGCCATCAGTAACTTCTGTGAACGCATCGGTGTGGCCCGAAGCGATAGCACTGTCGATGTGGCCTTCCTGGAGCACTGCGTCCGGGAGGATCTCAACGCCCATGCTGAACGCTTGATGGCGGTGCTGAGGCCGCTAAAAATTACGCTGGAGAACTATCCTGCTGCTCAGGTAGAATGGGTAGCGATTGAAAACAACCCGGAAAACCCAGACGCAGGTGAGCGCCAAGTACCCTTTTCCCGCGAGCTCTATATCGAGCGCGAAGACTTCATGGAAGATCCACCGCGCAAGTTCTACCGGCTAGCGCCAGGACGCGAAATCCGCCTGAAGGGTGCTTACATTATCAAGTGTGAGCGCGTAATTAAGGATGAAGACGGCAATATCACTGAGCTGATCTGCAGCTACGACCCCGAAAGCAAGAGTGGCATGCCAGGAGCTAACCGCAAGGTGAAGGCTACCGCCCATTGGGTCTCCGCTGCCCACGCAGTACCGATTACGGCCCGTCTCTACGACCACCTTTTCACGAAAGCTAACCCGGATGAGGTCCCAGAAGGCCAGGATTTCATGGCCAATATTAACCCCAACTCACTAGAAGTGCTAACTAACTGCATGGCTGAGCCGGCCATTACCGCGGCCCAGCCGGGCGATCGGTTCCAGTTCCTGCGCCAGGGCTATTTCCACGTTGACCCCGTAGATAGCAAGGACGGAAAGATTGTGGTTAACCTAATCGTTGGCCTTAGAGACACCTGGAAAAAGTAACAGTACCCTACGTAGCCCCGCGAGATGTTATCGCGGGGCTTTTTGTGCCTTTAGGGAAAGAACAGGTAGGAATCAGGAAAGGTCATTGACTAAGCGCATAAAACAGGTAGGATTAAGCGAGGAGGTGTAGCAATGGGAACAATCAAAAGGTTAGCTGGATATATAGCACCTCACTGGCTCAAGGCGTTTTTGATGTTGATCGGACTGCTGGGTTTTATGGGTTTGGAGATGGTCCCCCCCTTGCTGTTGCGCGAGGCAGTGGATAATGCCATACCTAATAAATCTATGTCGCTGGTCATCACCCTCGCCGGGGGCTATGTGTTGGTCGCCCTCTTGCGAGGGGTTTTTGCCTATACCCAATGGCATTATTCGGAACTACTAGGCCAATCGGTCACACGAGACCTGCAAATGAGTTTACACCAACATCTACAAAGCTTGCATGACGAATACTTCCGCAAGCAAAAGACCGGCGATATCATGTCGCGGGTAACGGGAGATATGCGCAGTGTGGCGCACGTGCTCAGTTGGGGGTTGATGCTTTTCAGCCAGAACTGCTTAACTTTACTGAGTGCATTAGTTGTGCTCCTGTGCCTCAACTGGAAGTTGACGCTAATCAGTTTGGCAACCTTCCCAGTGATGTTCGTCATTGTCATGCGCTATGATAAGGTCGTGCGTCCTCTCTGGCGGCAAGCACGCCAAGAAATGTCGAAGCTGACGACGGTGTTGCAGGAGAACGTCTCTGGCGTACGCACCGTCAAGGCCTTTGCCCGTGAGGAGCATGAGATCGACAAGTTTGACCAACGGAATACGATCTACTTAGATACTAACTTGCGCCGGGTCGCTGTCGAATCTCAAACTCTGCCGCTCATTGACTTCATCTCGGGCCTGAGTGTGCTCGTGTTGCTAGCCGTTGGGGGGCGCCAGGTAATCTTAGGCACCTTGACCCTCGGCACCCTGATAGCTTTCCAGAGTTATATCTGGAAGCTTATCTGGCCGGTGCGATCCATGGGCTGGATTATTAACTCTCTCGAGCAAGCTTTGGCAGCTGCACCACGTCTCTTTGAGATTCTAGATACCCCTTCAGCCATTTGCGATGGACCAGATGCCATGCCGGCGCCGGCTCTAGAAGGACGCATCGCATTTGAACAAGTGGGTTTTCAGTTTGATGACAGCGATGTCCCCGTGCTCCATGATGTGTCATTCACCAT
>CALNBW010000296.1 GCA_937874815.1 uncultured Bacillota bacterium
ACTAGCCAACCCCCGGGGATAGCCAGTGCCGTCAATACGTTCGTGATGTTGAAAGGCAATGTGGGCACTAAGCAAGCTAATTTCGCCTTGTCGGCGCAAAATATCGAAACCCAAGTTAGTATGCCCTTGCACTTGTTCGTATTCAGCCGGCGATAAGGGGCCTGGCTTCTGCAGCAGTGAATCCGGTAACACGGTTTTGCCTAAATCATGCATTAAAGCGCCAATGGCCAACTCCCGCAGTTGCCCCTTGTGCAGCGCGCAAGACATACCTATGAGAATAGCAAAGGAGCAAACATTAACCGAATGGGCGAAGGTATAATCGTCCTTGGCGCGGATATCGAATACGTTCACCAATAGGTTAGGTTTGTCGCTAAGATCATCAATTAACATGTCCACTATATCAGTAATCGCAGGTGTATCTAAAATGCTTCCAGAAATCAGGCTGGTGCAGGCTGTGCGCACCATCCTTAAGGCCCGCAGGCGCGCTTGCTCGCTCAGAAAATCCATCGCATCGATATCCGGAAAACGCGGATCAACCACGTAAACAGAGTAAACGCCCAGCTGATTCAAACGGGTTATATAAGAATCCCGTAGCATTTGACCTTTAGCTAGAAGAATCTTGCCGTCGGATGACATTACGGATTGTGCTAGTTGCATACCCGGCCTTAGATGTTTCGTGCTAATGCGACGCAAAAGGTCTCCCTCCTCCCTCTGCCACCTAACTAATATTAGCCATCATAGGAGATATTTCCTGCTAAATTACGGGAGAAAAGCACGAATCTTGTCGCAGATGCGTCGCAAGAACTACTTGCTGTTTGTCAGGGCAGGACTCTAGACCCTCTAGCAATTTTCCAGTGCCTGGCTACAAACCTGCGCTAACTCGGCCAGGGCCCTGGGGCCGGCAGAACTAGGCACAGCGCCCTGGGCCGAGGTAGGAGAACCACCGCCTCTACCTTGGTATTTGGACACAGTCTCCTTAAGCAAAGCACCTAAGGGCACCGCCACGCCAGTGCTGGCGGCTGCCACCAAGCGATAGGGTTCGTCGGGCAGGCCGAAAAGCACAATACTCGGCCCCTGCTCCGCTAAATAACTGGCTAGGAACTTGGCCTCATCTAGCGAGTGGGCCGATAATTCTTGGGTGATGCAATAGACATTACCGCTCTTCTGCGCGGCCGATCGGAGCTCCTTAGCTTCCAGGGTGAGAACCTGCTCCCGCAGGCGCTCTTCCTCTCGCTCCAACTCTTGTAGTCTCTCCTGCAATCGTCCCACTGCAGCTACCACATTGGCTATAGGCTCGGATAATAATGCGGACAGACAGGCCAGTTGGTCATGCTTATTGGCATAGTCCTGATAAGCCCTCTGCCCCGCTACAAAGGCGACACGCAGGTTCCCGCGTTTTCTTTCGCTACTCACTATCTTAAGCAGCCCCACCTCGCCTAAGTCGTGCACGTGGGTGCCTCCGCAAGGGCAAAGATCGAAATTACCGATTTCCACCAAGCGAATATCCGTCTCCACCTGGGGCAGTTTGCGTAAAGTGGCTGCCGGCAACATCTCGGCAGCCACCTCGAAGCAACGCACCGGCAACTTGCCCCGTAGCTGAGCATTAGTCAGTGCTTCAGCCTGGTCTAGCGCGGCTGCCTCTAGCTCAGGGCCAGCCAAGTCAATAGTTACTACTTGCTCGCCTAAATGAAAACCAACCGTTTCGGCCTGAAAGAGCTGCCAAAAGGCCTGGGATAGCACATGCTGAGCAGTGTGCTGTTGCATATGGTCAAAACGCCGCAACCAGTCGATGCGCCCTTCTACTGTTGCCCCGATAGCAGTTGTCAGGGAAACTTGATGCCAGATAACCTTCTCCTCATCTATTTGAGTATCGGTTACAGGTTGGCCTGCGAGCCAGCCATGATCGGCCGGTTGGCCTCCGCCTTCCGGATAAAAGGCAGTCTGGTCTAGGGCTACCCAACCTGGCTTGAGCGCTACTACTTGGGCCTCGAACGTATGGGGATAAGGATCTCTGTAATAAAGCTGACGTGTTTGCATAGTTATTTCCTCCTACTGGGGTTGTCTAGCTTCAATAATTGCTGCTTGCCGCTCCCAACAACCATATAGTTGCTCTAGCTCGTGCTCCAGTTGACGACAGCGCAAAACTGTCTCTTGCCCCCCGCCATCTTGGTACAAGCTAGCATCAGCCATTTGCGCATAAAGGCTATCCCGTTCAGCTTCTAACGAGGCAATGTGATGCTCGATCTCACCTAGAGTTTGCGCCAGCTGCTCCAGCGATATCGGAGCAGCTTCCTTTTGTGTGCGGACCGGTTGGCCAACCTGCGGCTTGGCCGCAAGGGTTGGGGCTGCTTGTTGTCGCTCTAGTTCAGCAAGGAAAGCAGCGTAACCCATGGGGTAGTCATGGATGGCGCCATCAGCAAAGCGCCAGATACGGGTAGCCATGCGCCGCAAAAAATAGCGGTCATGGGACACGATAAAGAGAGTGCCCGGGTACTCATAGAGAGCCTGCTCCAGCACTTCCCGTGCTGGGATATCCAAGTGGTTGGTTGGTTCGTCCAAAACCAGTACGTTGGCCTGCGTCAAGAGTAGCTTGGCGAGAATAAGGCGGTTCCGTTCGCCACCACTTAAGGTACTAACCGGTTGAAAAACCGCATCACCGACAAAAAGGAAGCGAGCCAGATAGTTTCTACCCTCCGCGGGGAGCAGCTTGCTCCCGGCCAGAAGGCTGTCTAGCACACTCACATCCTCCTCGGGCAAGCGCAGATCTTGGCTGAAATACCCCAAATCGATGCTGGCACCCCACCGCAGGTGGCCCCTGTCTGCTGGCACCTCACCTAAAAGAATTTTGAGCAATGTGGTCTTACCGCAACCATTAGGGCCAAGCAAGGCGATGCGCTCACGCAGTTTTACTTCAGCGGAAAAATCGCTAAACAAAGGTTTATTAGGATACGCCTTGCTTAGCGCCTGAATCTGCAATACGTCGTTTCCACTGCGTCGCTTTGCCTGTATAGTCAGATGCATTGTCCTCTGTTTGCGACTCAGCTGGATTGGTTCCATGCGCGCTAAACGTTTTTCCCAGCTTTTAGCCATTGTGGAGCGGGTGCCGGCCTTAAATTTTGCTATTAGGCCCTCTAGTTGCTCCCTCTCTCGCTCTTGCTGTCGCAACAATACCTCCTGGCGCTTAGCCCATTCTTCCTTTTGCTGCAGGTAAGCAGAATAATTGCCGACATAAGCTGTCAGATTATGCTCATGCAAGTCCCATATTTTCGTCACTACGTTGTCCAGAAACTCTCGGTCATGGGAAACGACAAGTAACGCACCCT
>CALNBW010000297.1 GCA_937874815.1 uncultured Bacillota bacterium
CTACCATTAGCCCCAAAGCGACGCCTCGCATTTGCCAAAAAGGCGTCAGACCCAAAAGCAGGCAGCTGCTGATTACCGTACCGATTGCCGATGTGACTAAAGGTAATAGTGGTTTTCCTAAGCCCTGAAGTGTTGCGGCAGCAACCTGTTGCGTATAAAGCAACAAGCCACCCCAGGCCAAATAAGCCAAAAGCTCGCCCGCCGCACCGGAGTTGAACAGCAGCTGGCAGATGGGTTTCCCCAAACTAATGAGCAAAGCAGCAAGCGGTAAGCTAACCAGCGTCGTCCAGTTTAGAGCCCGTAAGAAAACAGCCTGTGCTCGCTCTTGTTTGTTGCGAGCTACAGCTGCTGTGACTTGTGGCAATAGGGTAGCCGCCAGCGCCATTGTGAACAGCGAGGGCATAAACAGTAGATTCAGGGCCATGCCAGTCAGCTCGCCGTAGGCGATGGCGGCCTGCGATGCTGTCCACCCAGCAATTCGCAGCCGGGTGGGGATGATAACGCTTTGAAAAAGCTGACCGAGCGATTGCAGCAGGCGGCCAGCTGTGGCAGGTATGCTAAGGCGCGTAATACGGGTGAGCATACTGAATGAAAATGCATGACTATCGTGCCGGCCAGGCAGTCGGAATAGCGGGAAGGCAACCAAGTAAACCCCCAGTGCTGCTACTTCGCTGAGCAGCGAACCAGCTGCGAAGTCTGCAGCAAGCAGGGCAGGGCCTTGGCTTAATGTCAATTTTACTAAGCTTAGAGTGGCGACTACGTGCGTAATCTCTTCGATGATTAGTGAAGCTGAAACAACACGCATCTCTTCGATGCCCTGAAAATAGCCCCGAAAAACAGCGTTTAAAGCCACCATGGGCAAGGATGGCGCAATGATAAGCAGAGCCAGTTTGATGCGGGGGTCTGCCAGTATGTTGCGGGAGAAAAAACCCGAGAATAAAGAAAGAAGCAAGGCTGCCGCTATGCCAAAACCACTAGCAAGGTAAAGAGCGGTCCTGAAAACCCGTTGTACCCCTTTCACATCCGCTTTTGCTCGATGTTCGGCTACCAACCGTGAAACAGCGATAGGCAGTCCCGCGCTAGCTATGACTAAGAAGAAAAGGTAGAGTGGCATGATCATCTGCCACAGCCCTACTGCTTCACGACCGGCAACACGGATCAGGGCAATGCGGAAGGCAAAGCCAACAGTTCTATTGAAGATGTTAGTGATTGTTAGGATTAGGGTGTTGTTTGTTGTCTTTTTCAACTTGCGTCCTCCCCACGGCGATGATAGTTCGTCTACTTTAGCCATATGGGTAGGCAAGCTGTTCAAGAACAGATTGAGTATCATTTTGTGCAGCTGGATATCACTTGAAAAAGGCTTGCACTCGGCCCTAAGCTTGGGTACCATTAGTGATGGAAATGAAAGTTTATGCGGGGAGGGTGCCATGAAAGATAAACGGCAAGCAAAGATACTTGAGATTGTTAGTCAGGATGCCATTGAGACTCAAGAACAGCTGTTGCAGGCTTTAGCTGAGGCTGGTTTCCCAACCACGCAGTCTACCGTTTCGCGGGACATTAAAGAGCTAGGACTAGGCAAGTCCCCTAGTGGTGGGCGCTTAATCTACATGCAAGTGCGAGGAGAGCTCGGCTACAGCCTGACAGACCGTATGATGCGCACGTTGCGTAATGCGCTTCTGGCGGTGGAGTACTCGGGGAATTTCATGGTACTCAAAACTTTTGATGGCGGGGCCCATGCTGCCGCGGCTGCCCTCGATAAACTGCAGTATGACGAAATCATGGGTACCATAGCCGGAGACAATACAATTTTGGTTATTCTGCGCGATGAGTCTATGGCTGAGAGTGTGGCTAAACGTTTAAGGCAGTTGATTGACCGTTAAGCGCGCTAGAAAACGAGGGCATGCCTATCGCCCTCGTTCTCTACTGCTGCGACTGATTTCCATTAATTTCACAGTTGACATGCGCTTGCGGATCGTGTTAATCTAGTGAAGCTGTCGCAAGACACGACGCGACGCAAACTTGATCCTTGAAAACTGAACAATG
>CALNBW010000298.1 GCA_937874815.1 uncultured Bacillota bacterium
TGGCTAGGGGCATATAGTAGGGGAGCAGGTAAACTTGGGTTAGGGGGATTGTGTTCAGAAAATAACATGGAGGTGATAGCATGTATAGGCGTTCGTATCTCCAGATCCCGGGGCCGACAAATATCCCAGATCCGGTGTTGCAGGCTCTCAATCACCCGGCCATTAATCATCGCGGCAGCGAGTTTGCAGAACTGCTGGCGCACAACGTGCGCGGGCTTAAGCAGGTTATGCAAACAGAAAACGATATTTTGCTGTTCCCGTCATCGGGCAGCGGCGGCCTGGAAGCAGCTATTGTCAACCTGTTGTCTCCTGGCGATAAAGTGCTGGCCGTGAATATGGGTGTCTTTTCCCAGCGGATGGGGCAGATAGCCCACAATTTTGGGGCCTCAGTCACTTGGATTGAAAAAGAGTGGGGGACGGCTGTTACTGCGGCTGATTATCGGGCAGTGCTGGAGCACGACCTTAAGTACGAGTATAAAGCAGTCTTTGTTACCCACAACGAAACTGCCACTGGCGTGCTAGTGGATGTGGAGTCTGTTAGGCGTATGCTGGACGACCTCCACCATCCCGCTTTGTTAGTTGTAGATGCCGTTAGTTCCCTTGCTATCTCCGATTTACAGACTGATACGTGGGGCGTGGATGTAGTTGTGTCTGCTTCGCAAAAAGGCTTAATGCTACCGGGCGGTCTGTCCGTGATCAGTGTTAGTCCTAAAGCTTGGGCAGCTCAGGAGCGAGCTACTATGCCGAAATGGTATTGGAACTTTAGCACTATGCGGCAGCGTATGGCCATCGGGCAAATGCCTTATACACCAGCCATCAACCTTTTTTTCGGCCTGGAAGTGGCCTTGAAGTTACTCCAAGAAGAAGGAATGCCGAACGTATTCCGACGCCACACCCGCAATGCCCTAGCTATGCAGGCCGGCCTCATGGCTATGGGGTTAGAACTCCTGGTTGAAAACGAGGCCGAGCGCTCACCAGCAGTTACCGCTGTTAAATTGCCTGCGAATATCGCTTATCAGGATTTGGCACGTGGCACAGAACAGCTAGGAGTTACTATTGGGGGCGGCTTGCAGCGGCTGGAGGGCAAGATCTTCCGCGTCGGCCACCTAGGCATGCTGCATGAGATGGAGGTCATCGCCACATTAGGCGCGCTAGAGATGGTCTTGCACAAATTGGGCCACGACCTGCAGCTAGGCGTAGCTACCGGCGCTGCCATGGCTAGCTATTTACGATAATCAATTGCATCAAGAAACTGCTCTGCAGCAGGGTGTTATAAGGGGATAAGCAAGATGAAGATAAGAGATTTCCGTAGTGATACGGTGACTCAGCCAACAGATGCCATGCGGCAAGCTATGGCCTGCGCGGTTGTAGGCGACGATACCCTCGGCGAAGACCCCACGGTGACCGAGCTGGAACAATACTGCGCTCTGTTATTTAAAAAAGAAGCGGCCCTGTTGGTGGCTAGCGGCACTATGGCCAATCAGGTGGCAGTGCAAACCTTCTGCCAACGGGGGCAGGAAGCGATAGTGGGTGCGGAATCGCACATTTATAACCTGGAAGTGGGGGCTTTAGCAGCCTTAGCTCAGGTGCAAGCAGTGCCGATCTACAGCCACAACGGTTATTTCGATCCGGTTACTATTAGGAAGGCTATTCGCGAGCCGGGCATACAAAAAACACGCACCGGTTTGCTTTGCCTAGAAAACACTTACAACCTTAATGGCGGTATTCCTTTACCGCCTGCCTATTTTAAAGAACTAAAAGAGGTAACTGAGGAACACGGGGTGCCAATCTATCTGGATGGGGCTCGCATCTTTAACGCCGCCGCTGCCCTGAATGCAACGCCAGCGCAACTAACTGCCGATGTAGACGCGGCCATGTTCTGCCTGACGAAGGGTCTAGCCGCACCCTTCGGGGCTGTTTTGGTTGGTAGTAAGACTTTTATAGAGCAGGCCCGTTGGATGAGGCAACGTTTGGGCGGAGGCTTCAGGCAGATCGGGCATATGGCTGCGGCTGGTCTGGTTGGCCTCAAGGAAATGCGCGGGCGCATCAGCGAGGACCATGAAAACGCGCGGCGCTTGGCCAATGGTATCGCTGCCATTGATGCACGGCTGGTCAATATCGGCTACGTGCAAACGAATATAGTGAATGTGGATTTTTCCCACAGCGATAAGCCGCTTGCTTATATCGTCAGTGAACTAGCCCGGCGAGGAGTGAAAATCAAGCCGCTGGGCGCAGCCCATTGCCGCATGGTTACCCATTATGGCCTCAGTGCGGAGGACATCGATTTTGCTATAGAGGCCATGCGTGAGGTGCTTTAGGATATTTCTAGTAACTCTGGTTAACAAAAGCGTTGACTGGATCGGGGGTAGGTAGCGAGTTGAACCCATAGTTGCTATGCCTATTGACTAGATGCAAGGAGGATATCGAATGCGCAATGTACTGATGACTCGAGGTGCCTTTAAGATTGCCACCCAGTGTGCTGGCGTCAAGCCAGGGGAGTCGGCCGTCGTAGTTTGTGACCATCGAAGTCGCCAGGGCTTGTATAGCACTCGGCGCAGAGACCGATTTAGTGATCATGCAGCCCCGCGGTGGCCATGGGGAAGAGCCCCCAGCGACGATAGCCGCAGCCATGGCTAAAGCCAACGTGGTGTTCAACGTGACCACCTTCTCCATATCCCATACGCAGGCGACCAGACAAGCTCGTGCCGCCGGAGCCCGGATTATTACCATGCCCGAGTTTACGCCGGAAATGCTGATCTCCGGCGCTATCGAAGCAGATTTTGTGGGCCAGAAGCCTTTTGTCGAAAAGGTAGCTAGCTGGCTAACGGCTGGAAAAACTGCCCACCTCTGGTCCGAGCAGGGCACAGATTTTGCGCTTTCCCTGGAGGGGCGCAATGGACGCGCCTTAACCGGTATGGCCCATGAGCCCGGCAGCTTCTCCCCTCCGCCCAACATCGAAGCCAGTATCGCCCCGGTTGAAGACACAGCCTCGGGCACGCTGGTGATTAATGCTGCAGTAGCCGGGTTAGGCCTGTTAGCCTGTCCCATCGTGATCAAAGTTGAAGCTGGGCGAGTTATCTCCATTGAGAGCTTTGGCCAGGGACCAGAAGCCAAACAACTGGCGGATCAGCTGGCTAGCTGTAATGACGAGAATGTCTATCGCATCGCCGAACTAGGTATCGGCATGAACCCCAAGGCTCGCTTGCGAGGCAGCCTGCTGGAAGACGAGGCCGTATTAGGGTCGCTCCATGTGGCTCTTGGCTCTAATGACAGCTTTGGCGGCCTCATTAAGGCCCCGCGGCATATTGACATGGTCATGATTAACACTAACCTCGCCATCGATGGCAAAACAGTTATCGAAAACGGCGTAATTCTGGATTAAGGAGGCAATGAAAATGAAGAAACGTTTACTTCTAGCCCTTTCAGCATTGCTATGTGCCGGTCTGTTTTTGACTGGTTGTACCCCGGCTGCTAACAATAACAATGGCGGCCCCATCACGTTGCAGACTGCAGGCGGCAGCGTCGGTGGCACCTGGTATTCCACCATGGCTTCTTTGGCCGATCTGCTTATGCAAAAGGACGATTCCATTGAAATTAAGACCGTTCCTGGCACTGGTGTCAGTAACTCCGCTAAGATTGGCTCCAACGACGTGCAAATGGGCTGGACTTTTCCTCCCTTCACTAAACTAGCTTTTGATGGCAAAGCTCCTTACGATCAAGCTTATGGCGACTTGCGTTCCATCGCTGCTGGCTTTAGCCCTAACGTGCTGGAACTGACAGTCACCGCTGATTCGGGGATCAACTCACTAGAGGAACTGCTGGTAGATATGAAGCCGGCTAAATTCGTCACCAACAAGAAAGACACGACCCCGGCGATTTTCCTAGACATGGTCTTTGCTCACTACAACCTAACAGCGAAAGATATTGAAGCCAACGGTGGCAAAGTGATCAATACCACCTATTCTGATTGGCCCCAGTTAATTCAGGATGGCCATGCCAATGTCATGTGGAACCAAATTGCCGTTCCTTCACCCACCAACCAGGAAATTTCCTCGTCGAAGGCGCTAAAGCTGTTACCTCTGCCCCAGTCCCTACGGGAGGTCTTCATCAACGAATATGCGTTTGAAGACGTAGTAATCCCGGCCGGCACTTATGCTTGGCAGAAAGAAGACATCGCCACTGTCCAGATTACGAACGAGCTAACAGTGAATAAGAGTGTTTCCGACGAAACCGTTTACCGTATCCTGGAGATCCTGGATGAGAACATCGAAGAAGTGAAACAGATTCACGCTAGCTGGGCTGGTTTCGATATCACTAAAGCTTGGCAGAGCACCGGTGCGCCCCTCCATCCAGGTGCCGAGAAATTCTACAAAGATAAGGGGTACATGAAATAAGCAAAGCTCGCTTTTCGGGTTGGCGGGCGGGACAGTGTTCCCGCCCACCATGCCTTTATCATGTACCGCGATGTAACTCTTAAGGAGAGGTGAAACATGCGCAAGCTCAAAAGCCCATACAACTATATTCTCATCGTCATGGGCGTGGTCATTTCACTATTCCATCTCTACACTTCCCGTTGGGGCGTTTATACCCCCTTTATCCAAAGGGGAGTTCACCTAACTTTTTTACTACCTCTCGTTTTCCTGCTCTACCCGGCAACTGCTAAATCCCCCAAAGATAGACCTACTTTACTAGATGGTTTGATGTTTGTACTAGCGATGTTACCTTCGCTCTATGTAGGTTTCTTTGGCCGGGCTTATATTGAAACCCGGATAGAGTTGGTCACCAAACTCAAGACCATTGAAATAGTGCTCGGCGTAATAATGATTATCTGTGTTCTGGAAGCGGTGCGCCGTAGTGTTAGCCCAATTATGGCTGGCTTAATCATAGTCTCTTTATCCTATTTAGTACTGGGCCCTTATCTACCTGGTGCCCTGCACCATCAAGGCATGAAATTCACCCGGGTGATTGAATCCGTGTTTCTCACTGCTGGTGAGGGAGTGTATGGTGGCTTAACGGGGATCTCCGCCACTTATGTGGCCATCTTCATTTTGTTTGGGTCGTTTATTGCAGTGGTGGGCACAGGTGAATATTTCACCAACCTCTCGCGGGCAATAGCAGGTTCCGCTAGAGGCGGCCCGGCAAAAATTGCTACCATTAGTAGCGCCCTCATGGGCACCATCTCTGGCTCAGCTGTAGCTAACGTCTATGGCACAGGCACCTTTACCATTCCCTTAATGAAGAAGTTAGGTTTTTCACCAGACTTTGCGGGGGCAGTGGAAGCTGTTGCCTCCACTGGGGGACAACTAATGCCACCAGTAATGGGGGCTGCCGCCTTTATCGTGGCCGAGTCTTTGGGTATCCCTTATGTACAATTGGCAATGCACGCCCTGATTCCAGCAATCCTCTATTACGTCAGTCTTTATTTCATGATTGACCTGGAATGTGCCCGCAAAGGCATCGCCGGTGAACCTAAAGAATCTTTGCCTAAACTGAACCAAGTGCTGAGGGACAGCTATCTTTTCTTACCGATAATCGCCCTCTTCTACCTGATGTTGTCTGGCAAGTCAGCATCATATTCGGCCTTCATGGCAATTATCGTGACCATCGTCATTAGCTTCTTTAACAGGAAGACATGGATGACACCGCGCAAGATCATCGAAGCGCTAGTCGATGGCGCTAAAAATACAGCAATGATAGCAACAGCTATGGCTGGGTCCAGCATTATTGTGGTGGCCCTGACCTATAGTGGGTTAGGTCTTAGCCTTACCAGCCTGGTTCTTTCTTTGGCAGGTAGTAGCACCCTCCTCTTACTGATACTGGTTGCCATCATGGCCATTGTTTTGGGCATGGGTGTACCCACAGCGCCGGCCTATGTTATCGCCTCAGCTCTAGGGGCACCAATGCTGCTGCGGGCGGGTTTTTCACCTGTAGCTAGCCATCTGTTCATTTTGTACTATGCGGTAATGTCTAACGTGACGCCGCCGGTAGCAATTGCCTCCTTTGCCGGAGCCAATATAGCGGGGGCAGATCCCATGCGCACCGGTGTTACTGCGGCTAGGCTAGCAGCCATTGTTTATGCAGTGCCGTTTATCTTCGTCTATCAGCCCGTATTACTAGGCATCGGCAGTACCTCTAGCATTATCCTTGCTTTTGCCACTGCCCTGATTGGTACCTATAGCATGGCCTGCGCCGTTCAAGGTTGGTTTGGTGGGCGAGCACCTAGTTGGTTGAGACTTTTGCTAGCAGCCGCCGGACTGTTGATGATTTACCCGGGTGCCATCAGTGATGTGATTGGCCTGGGCTTGCTTGCCTTTGCCTTTGTCTATAGAACTATTAGCAAACGAGCTACCAATACACCGGTAACTCCTTAAGAACAGCCCCCCCGTGGAGGGCGTCATATCTGACTGAATGCCCGGCCAAGACTGCTGAAGAAGCCTCTAAAAGTTCTGGGGAAAGGTCGTTGGTCCTGCGAAAAGCGCATTGGGGCCTTAAATAATGGGTGCTTAGACAGAGACGGTTAAAAGCGGCCAACTGTTTGAGCTTAGGCGAGTTTTGGCCGCTTCAGTC
>CALNBW010000299.1 GCA_937874815.1 uncultured Bacillota bacterium
GTTTGTTCTGCGGTTAGGTGAGGCGGTTTAATGGGACTATTGACCTGAGCCACCAATGCTTCCGGTTCAATTGGAACGGAAACTACGCGCACATAACCTTTTTCCAGCAGTTGCTTCAGGGCACTGGCTGAATCAACCTCGTCTTGAGGCAACTCCCCGAGACGGAGTAAAGTAGTCAAGATCTCCCGTTGTTTTACTGCTCGTGCAGATAGCTCCGCCGGCAGATGATCGATAACTGGCACGACTATTTTCTTCACTTTCGGTTGGGGCCAAGCACTGCTATCCAAACGAAACGGCAGCATTTGCCGCAGAATGAGGCTTAAGGGGCAAAGATAATATTCAGCTAAGAGCTGCGCCAGCTGTAATTGCTCAGCAGTGACCACCGTTTCCCCGTCGTACAAAACCGAACCGATATCCTTCAGTTTCGGGTAAGGCGATTCCGCGCAAAAGCCAACGACTATGCCCAATACGGAACGCCTTCCAAAGGGAACGCGTACCGCTTGTCCCAACTGGACCTCAAGGCCGGCCGGTAGCGAGTAATGGAAAACCCGATCTACCTCATGTACAGCCAGATCAACATAAACCTCTACTATATTGCCCATCCCCACCACCCCCCTTCCCGGTCTGGCCTATTACATGGTTGCGTTAGAGGGGCTGCGGGGTGTTGCTTAGAGCACAGGAGCAGGCTCCAATCGTGCTGCGTAGGCACAGTTGGCGCAAGCCAGTGCCCAGCAGTACCCCTCGGCCCCTTCACTGTGGCAGAACTAACACTCCTGATCGCGGTGATAAGTAATGATACCCGCGTTGACCTCTTCTAGGGCCTGCGTAACTGGTTTCTTGCGATGCCCCTCACCGAGTGCTTGTTCCATGTCCTGCAACTCTCGCGCCCGCTTGGCTGCGATTACAACTAGGCTGTATTTGCTATCTACTTTCTGCATCAGACTATCTATAGACGGATAAATAAGCATTTGCTTAAACCTCCCTCAACATTTCTTGTAACCAGGTCATTTGTCTTGTAACCTTTGCCTTCTCAGCCACCAGAATGGCCTGCACTTCTCGGACGGCGGATGCTACTTGCCCAGGGCGATTGACGACAACATAGTCGTAATTAACAACATGAGACATCTCTAATTTGGCCTTCTGTAGCCTGCGTGCCAACGACTCGGGCGTCTCAGTACCCCTCTGGCGGATACGATGCTCCAGTTCTTCATAGGAAGGCGGCCACACAAACATGAGTACACATTCAGGAAACGCTGCCTTTACTTGTAGTGCTCCCTGTATATCTATTTCCAAAATGATGTCTTTTCCTTCAGCTAAGGCCCGTTGCACAGCCGGGCGCGGCGTCCCATAAAAGTTACCGAATACTTCTGCCCACTCAAGCAGCTCTCCCGCTGCCTGCATCCGTCTAAACTCGGCTTCAGAAATAAAGAAATAATCGACCCCGTCTTGCTCATTAGGCCGAGGAGCCCGCGTAGTAACAGATACAGAAAACTGCACGTCGGTTAATTCCTGTAGCAGTTGTCCACAAATAGTACCTTTACCTACGCCCGAGGGGCCAGAAATTACTA
>CALNBW010000300.1 GCA_937874815.1 uncultured Bacillota bacterium
CCGCCAGGCGTTTTTTTTGTTGACAGAAGGAGAGTGCCATGTTACTATTATGCCACACGATATATCGTATGGCATAATAGTAGCACGCTGCACGCAAGAACGCAAGACATTGGAGGACAGGGAAATGCTATAGGAGGGCGAAATAATAGCGTTAAGGCAAAGATACTGAGCCGCGGAAGGAGAGAATTCAATGTCCAACACGAATAGCGCGTTACCACCAAACCAGGTTGCCGCTGCAGTTCCCGCCCGATTGCATGCCAATGAAAGCCCCTATGGAGTGCCCGCAGATATCTGGCAAGAGATAGAGGAACAGCTCGCAACCCTGGAGCTGAATCGCTACCCGAACCGAGCTATGCGCCTGTTTCATCAAGCGCTCTCGGAGCATACTGGGTTTCCTGAGGAAATGATACTTGCCGGCAACGGCCTAGAGGAGATAATCCTACTCTTGTTAGTAGCACTGGGGAGGAAGGGCAGAGTTATCTTGCCGACACCTACCTTCTTTGTTTATCAACAGGTTGCCACTGCGTTAGACTTATCCGTTGTAGAGTTGCCGCTTATTGCCGAGTCATGGCAACTAAATATACCGCTTATCGTGGAGGAAGCAGGGCAGGAGGAGGGCCTTATTATCATCTGCCGACCCAATAATCCCACTGGCAACGTGTTTCCCCGAGAGGATATCTTACGCCTGCTAAAGGAGACTAAGCTCACGGTGGTTGTTGACGAGGCCTATTATGGCTTCAGTGAAGAGACAATGCTGGAGGACGTCCCGCACCACGATCGCCTCATCATTCTACGGACCTTCTCTAAGACGTATGGCTTAGCTGGTATCCGCCTAGGGTACTTAATCGCCCACCCGCAGCTAGTAGAGATCATAGATAAGGTGCGGCCGACCTTTAACTTGAATGCGCTCACGGCTACCATCGGGCGTGTCGCTCTTAGGCGGCAGCAAGAGCTTTTTGCTCCCCTGCCAACAGTTATAGCTGAGCGAAACTGGCTCGCAGCAGAACTAGCGGGCATCCCGGAAGTGACGGTCTACCCGTCGGAGACCAACTTCATCCTGATCAAGCTTCCCTGCGCAGCTGCGCCGCTTTGGCAGGAGTTGCGACAGGTTGGGATTTACGTGCGTCAACTGGGTGAAGAGATGCCCAATTATCTTCGCATCTCCGTAGGCCTGCGGCTCGAAAACGAGAAACTAGTATCTGCCTTGCGACAGCTCCTATAAAGCGAATTTTGGGGACGGTTCTATTTGTTCATTGTCCAGTGGAGTGAATAATTAGAACCGTCCCTGATATTCATTTGTCTAGCTCTCCATCAACCTAGCCTGCACTTGTTGTACAAAATCCGCTGCGTTTCTCGGGGTAAGCACGAAAATGTTGCTCTCCGTTCTTACTACAACGGCTGGCCAGCTCGTGTTAAGGATATAGGCTTTAACTGGACCATAGGCGTCAGATTTAAAGTCGCCCACCCATGTGCGGAAGCCGTCTTTACCAAAGGATTTATGCATTTTCGGTATTCTATCTAGTAACTGCACCTCGATTATCTCGCTGAAGGGGATTGTCCTATTCTAAGGCGGTATGACGACCAGAGAGCCTCCATGCTGGATCTGTATCCCCTCGTCTGTCACTGCATAAGTCAGTTCCATATCACCAGCTAGCGCCACGTAGGTAAACCATCCGATAGGGATTAACATCAGTATAATTAACACCTTTAACCACCGCGGATACTCTTGCTTAGGCATAACGTTCCTCTCCTAGTTCAGGTGTTTGGTACGGTTAGCAAAGACAATGCGGCGTCTACC
>CALNBW010000301.1 GCA_937874815.1 uncultured Bacillota bacterium
CTCCGCATCGGTTGAATAACCGGTTTTTGTTTTCTTAATGACTGGTAAGCGTAAGTGCTCAAAAAGAATCTGTCCCAGTTGCTTAGGTGAGTTCAGATTGAACTCCTGGCCGGCAGCAGCATGAATTTCTTCACTGATCAAGGCTAACCTTTGCTCCAGGTCGGCCTGCATGCTAACCAGAGTTGACCGATCAACATGCACGCCCTGTAGCTCCATGGCCGCTAGCACCTGACTTAAAGGGAGTTCTACCTGATGGTATAAGTTGTCCAAATTGAGCTCGGTAAGTTTGGCCTCTAGCTCTTTTAGCAATGGCCAAATAGCAGAGCTGGCAACCGCTAAAGTTGCCAAGGGGTCATCATCCACATGCGGCAAATACTTATGCAGATAGGTGTTTACTAGCTGGTCCAAGTCATAGTTATTCTGGCTGGGATCTAGCAAATAGGCCGCCAGTAAGGTGTCACCAGCAAAGGCTGGTAAGCTAATATCTGCCGCGTTCGCCAAAGCAACGGAGGTAGCCTTTAAGTCATGGCCTACGAGCTTAGCAATCTCGCTGCTGGCTAACATTTCAGCTAAGCCAGGCAAGACACTAGATACCACGTAAGTCGCTCCCCCAGTGAAGGAAAAAGCCAAATACAAGACGTTATCTATAACACTTGTGGCCAGTGCACAACTCTGTTGCTCGGCAAGGAGTTCCGCTAGCCGAATGCCATCGGCCTCGCTAGCTACCAAATGCCAATCGCACAGAGGCAGCTCCGCTCGCTGGGTCGTTATTTTACTATCTACCAATGGCAGCTTTTCCAGAAGGCTGCGCAACTCATATTCCTGGTAAACAAGCGCTAGCCGCCGATAATCAGCCTCTTGGCGCTCCAGATCAGCTATGCCTAGGGGCAAAGGCAGGTCACAGATAATCGTTCCTAAATCGCGGCTAAGCAGGGCCTGATCGCGGTGGGTGCGCAACCGTTCTAAGGTCTTCTTACTGCTGTAGGCCTCCGGATGAGCCAATAAAGCATCTAGTGTATCTGCCTCTTTTAATAGTTTAATGCCCGTTTTTTCGCCAATCCCTGGCACGCCAGGGATGTTATCCGAGCTATCGCCCATCAAGGCCTTAAGATCAATTAACTGCAGGGGCGTAAGCTCATAGCGGTCTCTAACGGCTGCTTCATCATAGATTTCAACATCGGTAATGCCGCGGCGAGTCAACCAGACATTGATGGTTGGAGAAACTAGCTGCAGGGCATCCCGATCTCCTGTAATAATCACTGTGTCAAGCCCTGCCCCTGTTGCCTGAATTGCCAGCGTACCGATGATATCATCAGCTTCGTGCCCGTCAACCTCAAGGATAGGGATGTTATAGGCGTTTAGTATTTCTTTAATATAGGGGATCTGCTCCGACATTTCCGTCGGCGTCCTTTCGCGTGT
>CALNBW010000302.1 GCA_937874815.1 uncultured Bacillota bacterium
TGATAAGGTGGTTTTTGTCTTGGCGCGTTCCTCTTCTAAACAGCGCCTCAGTTGCTCTAGATGAGCACGTTGCATGCTCCGGACCTCCTATTTAGCTAGTTGGCCCTGAACAATTCTCACTAGCTTAGCGATAAAATCGCCGATTACCGGCAGGTTTAAAATAGCTAGCTCATTAAGCAAGAAAAGAGCGAGGGCCGCTAATAGTGTTCCCCCAATCGCAATTCCCACTCCCCGCGCTAGCCCCGCTAAAAAGTTTAGCCACATTAAACGCCAGGGGCGATTAAAAAGAGACACGTATTCGGCGAACCGCATGCGTTCCAGGTAATAAGCTAACTCCTCCACCTTGCGCGTTAGGGTATCCTTAGTCTTATCCTCGTCCGGCATAAGATCACCTCTCACCCCTAGTAATATGCTGGCAAGGCCTTTGCTAGCCTAATCAGCCAGGGATTGGGGCTCGATTATCAGTTCAGTTCGCGGCCTGCGGCTGTCTCCATCTGCTCCCAGTCATCGCTATCCAGCATCTCTAACTGGGCTTTGAGCAAGTTGATCAAGCGCGCCCTAAACACACTCGATTGTTTGCGCATCTCGTCCAGTTCAGCTGTCATTCTGCGTACTTTGCCAATAGCATCGTCAACTAAGCGCTCTGCTTTCAGCTCCGCTTCCCTATTGATCAGCTGGGCTTCTCGCTTAGCACTGGCCTTTACTTCTTCCGCTGTCTCCTGGGCAACCACCAAGGCGTTATGTAAGGTTTGCTCTAGGTTATGATAATGCTCCAGTTTCTCTTTCAGGGCCTGATTACTGTCTTTCAGCTCAGCACTCTCTTTAAATACTTGCTCTAGGTCTTTAATGATAAAGTCCAGAAACTCATCAACCTCGTTACGGTCATATCCACGCAGAACTGTTTTAAACTCTTTGTTGTGAATATCCAGCGGTGTTATTGACACGAAAGGCACCCCCTTATGAGATAAGATTCATCACCAAATTCAAAAGCAAGACCACCATCAGAGTAGCTACATCAACCCTAAACCCTAGCTGCGCCCAGCTCGATCCGCCTACAGCCCCCCCGTCCTCCCGGGTTTGTCCAGCTGATTCATTACATCGTCTTCTAGCAGATTGCTGACGTCAACGTTGGGCGGAGCTAGCAAGAAAATCAAATCGCTAACTCTTTGGTTACGCCCACCTAAGGCATAGGCAGCACCACTAAGAAAGTCTAATATGCGCACTCTTACGCGCTGCTCGGCCCCTTCTAGGTTTACAACAACTGGTCGCCGGGCCCGCAGATGATCAACAATAGCTTGCACATCTTCATAGGATTTGGGCCCCAAAACAACTAACTTGATGTTCTTGGCTGACTGCAATTCTACCACGTTCGACCTATACCGAACTGGCATATCAACCGCTAATTGCTCCGCATCATCTACAGTTTCTTCTGTATCTTCCTCGTCTTCATCTTCAAAACCGATGAAGTCGAGAAATTTTGACCAGATACTCATCAAGCTTCCCTCCTACCAAAAATTGCTGTACCCACTCGCACCATGGTAGCGCCCTCTTCAATGGCCACTTGAAAATCACCAGACATGCCCATCGATAAATGCTCCATCGTATAGCCGCCGGCCTGCGCCGCTAACTCGTCAGACATCGATTTCATCTGGCGAAAATAACCGCGAACCTGCTCCGGATCATCTACCAGCGGAGCAATAGTCATCAGACCATGAATCTGCACGTGCGAATAATCAGCTGCCACCGTCTGCACAAACTCCCTTACCTCCCCAGGTGCCAAGCCCGATTTACTGGCCTCGCCGGCAATGTTTACTTGCACCAGACACCTGGCCGGTGTTCCGAACCGGAGAGCACAACGCTCTAGCTCCTTGACCAATGACCAGCGATCCAAAGAATGGATCAGCCCTACTTTGGGGAAGATCTGGCGCACCTTGTTAGTTTGTAGGCTTCCAATCAAATGCCAATCAAGGTTCAAGTCGGCCAGGGCGTCAATCTTGGGCGCGGCTTCTTGCACCCGATTTTCACCGAAATTATTGACACCTAGTTCATGCAGTGCGCGCACCTCTGCGGCTGAGCGCGTCTTACTTACAGCAATCAAGGTTACTGCTTCTGGTTTGCGTAAGGACCTAGCTGCGGCTTGTTGTATGGCTGCCTTTACAGCTTCTAGGTTGTCCTGCAGCTGCCTATTCATCTCGTATTCACTTCCTTAATCTGTCTGTCACATCCTGCCCATCACTGAGGCCTTCCGGTTTAGTCACGACCGACATGCCTGATTTCATGCCAGCGACAATCACATTCTTCTTGGTCTCTTGCTGCAAAACCTCTACCGGTTGCGCTCTGACCGTATTACCCTCTAGTACAAAAACAACTGTCTGGCCTTCCAGGGTGACAACGGCTTGCTTGGGAATGGAACAGTAGACCTCCCCCTCTTTGTGCAGGCTGACCTCCAAAAAGCGGGGCAGCTCCATTGCCTGAGCGGCGGGTAGCTGCAGCAGCAGCTGCCCTGGCTCTAACCCCTCGCGCTCAACAATAGCGGCAGTAAACGTCTTCTCCTGCTCGCCATCGCGCCAGCGCAAACTAACTGTTTCCCACTCTGGTGGCACAACTGCGCTATCAGTAGTTAGCTTTGCTAACAAATAGGCCTTGTCATCTACTATCACCTTAAACACCGGTTGCCCGGCTGCAACTGAGCTATCAACCGTAGTGAGATAAACCTTTTCTTTCTTAGCTGCCTGCAACTGTTCCCATAGCCCAGGGGCAATATTAGCGGTCTTCGCCACTTCTTCTAAGCCATCAACCCAGTAGCACACTGAGCCGGCAACGGGAGTATGCACCGGGACAATCGCTTGCTGGCGCCGCTGCTCTAGCTCCTCACGTTGTTCCGTCGTTGCGCCCTGACTTTTGGCTAACAGGATGCGATCCTGTTGCAGCTGCACAACTTCCTTGGCCATCTTGTTCAGATCGTTATACAGGCTACTATATGTATCTACGGCTTGCACACGCAGCGCCTGTTTATAGTTATCCATTGCCTCGCAGAACTTATTCTGCCCTGCGGTCAGTTTTGCGGTCACGTCTGCCAGACTCTGGCTATTAGGGGTTCCTTGCTTTACTCCCTGCTCGATCTTTTGTATTTCCGCATCGATCTGAGCCACCAGATTCTTGTCCACAATTTCTAAGACTAGGTTGCCGGACTCCACCTCACCACCTGCATCTACCAAAAGGTTGGCGTGGCCTGGTTTATCGGCCAATACTACCACCTCTTGCCGGAGTAGCACTGCCTCAGCTGCAATACCGGGCACCGTGTCCACTTGCCTGGCTTGCGCTATTGCTAGCAGACTGGGCCGATTTCGCCAACCGGCTACCAGGTGAAAAGCGCTACGCCCTAACCAGAAGCAACCGGTGCCAAAGGCTACTAAGATAGCCAAGACTAACATCCGCTTGAGAAATTTGCGGGGCTTGAATTTCTTTCTTTTACGCCCTTTTGCTTTCACTGCCTGCCCTCCCCCCGCTAGCCGCGCACTTTGACTTTATTTGCGCGGCGACGCACCATTTGTTCCAGTATTCTCCGTGGGGAGCGAAAATCCTGCATTTACCTAATACTAATTAGCAATTGGTTGTTCCCGCAGAACCAAGTAGCCGTCTTCTTGCACCACCACTCCCCGCTCGTTCTCCTGGCAGACTTGACAATCATTCGCCAGGAGCAGGTGCCCACAGTGCAGACATACGGGCCTATTGATGGGCACCGTATATACAGCCCCTGCACGGATCTGGCCCGACTGGGGCCAAACAGCCAATTGACCGCCAGCAAAGTCTGCCTGCACCGCCTCACTGACGGTGCAGCTGTAGGCTATGCCGTCCGGCCACAGGTTGGCTACCAAGGGAAAAGCATTAGCGTCATACGTGAAGAAACGCCTGGCAACTGCAGCCGATGGAGCCAACCCGATACGCAAGTTAAGGGAATAATAGTTACGCCAGTGCGTGCAGATCCCGTTTAGCAAGTTAGAAAAATCATTTTCGGCCATGGCGAAAGTGGGGCCAAAGCGATGCCGCGCAACTTGCAACGCCTCCTCGATGCCTATCGGCACTAGCAGCAAGAGTGCTGTCTTTAGCAAAGGCTCATGCTTGCCAGCAGCTAACAAATGCTGCTCACATAACTGGGAGGCAGTCAGAGGCAGGTCGGCCGGTTGCAGGGCAGTTAAAATCTCTGAACGGTGCACTGCCTGTTTGGCAACCAAACTAAAGATGGCGTCGATGTTAGTAAAGAACTCGCGCTCGTTGTCTGCTTCCAAGGCCAAACGCGGCAGATTTACGTAGGTTCTCGAAATCAAGATGGGAGCCGTCATGTCAAGCCTCGTTCCGCTAGCTAAGAACTGCGCCTGGGTGTCACCGGTGGAGTCTAGGTAAACGAAGGAGGGATTACCCAGTTGTAGAGCCACTTGTTGCGCCAACTGCGTTAACGGATAGCCGGCGTCGCTCGGTGCGAAGTTGACTCCGTCTGCCAGCCGAAACACAATCTGCGGGGTTAACAAGGAGGTTTGACCATGCACCCCTTGTTGCAAAGCCTGCAGCAGGGCTCGTGCTAGCAACTGGCCTGCGGGAGCCTTCTCTAAGCCGATACTGAGACATACTTTAAGGGGCTCCGCGGAACCAGCCATCTGTGCCAAATTAACGTTTCTAAGCAAATGAGCAGCAAAGTGCTCTATTTCTGCCTGTTTGGGGGCTAGGCGCTGCTGCTGGCACAGGGCGGTAAACACCTGGTCAACATTGGCCAGCAAAATTTCGCCGATGGTCTCACTCTGAGCAGCCACAATAAGCGCTTGGATCGCCTGCTCCAGGTCATCAATCTCGCGCAGTTGCGGCACCTGGATGCGACCAATCAGCTGACAATTAGCTAGTAACGGGCGCAAGTCTATGACGGCCGCAGTAATCGCCGTCGTATAGTGAGCCACCCGATCAATATGCATCCGCCCGCGTTGGTGGGCTTGCGAAAAGTCGCGCGGCAGCAAGTTGTGCAGGCTATAACGTTCACTAGCTGCAAGAGCAATGCGCTGCAGTTTTCCCAGCGGGGTAGCAGACAACTGCGCGTCACCACCGGCCTCCTGAAAAACCTCGCTCACGATATCCATTAGTTCGCTTTTAGCTTCGCGGATTCTAGTACGTTGATTGCGATACAGAATGAAAGCCTTGGCCGTACGGGCATGCCCTTGCTCTATCAACACTTTTTCCACAAGGTCCTGAATCTCTTCTACCGTAGGGGCCTCCTGGGCCAAGACATTCTGCTGCAGCAGATGAATGACTTGCCCCGCCAGCACTTCAGCTTGGATTCTGTCTTCGCCGCCAACCGCCTTAGCCGCCGCAAAGATAGCGTCGGCTATTTTTTCTGCCTGAAAAGGGACGATGCGCCCATCGCGTTTCTGCACCCACTCAATCATTGCGGCTTCTCCAGGAGCTTGTCCAGCTCTTGTCTAAAGCGATTGATGTCGGTAAACTGGCGATAGACCGAAGCAAAACGCACATAGGCAATCTCATCAATCTGACTCAGTTGGTCCATGACCATTTCCCCTATATCTTGGGACTTAACTTCTGGGCTCAGCTGGTTGCGCAATGTCAGCTCAATTTCATCTACCGCCTGCTCCAGGGTGGCGGCGCTGACTGGGCGTTTTTCGCAGGCTTTGAATAACCCAGTCAGTATTTTGTTACGATCAAAAGTCTCGCGACTGCCATCTTTCTTGATCACCATTAGTGGCAACTCTTCTATTTTCTCGTACGTTGTAAACCTACGCCCACAGCCGGTACATTCGCGCCGCCGACGAATGGCTGCACTTTCTTCTGTCGGTCGGCTATCAATTACTCGACTATCGATTACCCCGCAATACGGACACTTCAAAACAATACCCCCCCTTGCTCTGAGTTCCTTTATCTATAGTCTACTTGAAACGACGTTTCTCTGCTAGCCAGTAGGAGGAAGTTCTCAATAAATGTAAGGGGTCAAAAAAGGAGGCCAGTGCGGCCTCCTAATAATCAGTTCGGGGTAGGTCTAGCTCCACCAGGATTACGTCTTCACCGATACGTATCACTTGTTCCCAAGCGATATAAAGATCCTCGTCGCGCCCCAGAAGACCAAAAAACCTGGCTTGCGTCCCCTGAGCCAACAGCCCCTTGACCCGCCCGACCTCCAGATCAATGTCCAGATCCTGCACCAGGCCCAAGCGCTTGCCGTCAAGCACATTGACAATTTCTCGCAGGCGCAAGTCGGATACTTTCAGCATGTTTTTCGCCTCCCACCGCAACGCCAAAGACGCTGCCAGACTGTACCTATACTTATGCTAGGTCAGCGAAAATCATAACAGCTAGCTAAGACTTAACCCCACCGCACCAAGCGAGAAAACGCTCTACCCATTCTACCAACTTGCTGCGCAGATGGTAAGCTTGTTGCTCCTCGGGCTCAGCTACCTGCTCACAGACACCTGCCGTATAACACATAGCAGGGAACACGATGCACCACCAATTGCGCCCTGCTCCTGCGCCTAAAGTTACATTGAGAGCAGTGTAGCGACCTGCCGGCAACGTCATGAGGCCGTAATACTTAGCAGGAAAATTGAAGAGGCCAAACTGCAGTTGAGCTGCATAATCCGCGCCTGCCTGGGCTAAGGCAGCTTCGGCGGTCTGCGACAATACCCCCAAATTAGCCTTAATCAATGCTTCTGCCTCCGCCATTCGGGCCACGTTGGAGAGCATTGGATTCAGTACTGCCAACAGCTCATCCCGTACGGCTAGCTTAATGCGCTGGTCCTCCAGGGACTCGCTGTTCGCCAGCACGTGCAAGCGAATTAGCTCTGGCAATTGGGGCGTCTCGGCCCGTGCTGGAACAGCCCATGCCATACCGATTAACAAATGCAGCGCCACAATTGCCAGGCCTAACCCGGCCACCCTCTTACTCATACCCCAACCCCCCGGTTAAATCTTACTACCATCGCGCTCCGCAATCAGTTTGCGCATATGATGCAAGGCTGCTTTTTCTAAACGGGACACTTGGGCCTGTGAAATCCCAATCTCCTCGGCAACCTCCATCTGCGTTTTGCTAGCAAAGAAACGCAAAGACAGAATCAAACGTTCCCGCTCACCTAGCTTCTCCATTGCTTCTCGTAGCGCAATCCCCTCAATCCAGGTGCTATCCAAGTCACGTTCGTCTTTAATTTGATCCATGATGTAGATGGGGTCTCCACCCTCTTGGTAAATCGGGTCAAATAAGGATACGGGCTCCTGAATAGCGTCGAGAGCTAAAACAACCTCTTCTCGGGCCACATTAAGTTCGGCGGCGATTTCGGAGACGGTAGGTTCGCGCGAATGGCGGTTGACCAGACTATCTCTGGCCTGCAATGCCTTATAGGCAATGTCACGCAAGGAGCGGCTGACGCGGATGGGATTATTATCGCGCAAATAGCGACGGATTTCTCCGATAATCATGGGTACGGCATAGGTAGAAAACTTGACGTTCTGAGAGAGGTCAAAGTTGTCGATGGCTTTCATCAAGCCAATGCAACCGACCTGAAAGAGATCATCCACGTATTCACCGCGATTGCTGAACCGCTGGATGACACTCAAAACTAAGCGCAAGTTACCCATTACCAGTAGTTCCCGTGCCGCTTCCTCACCGCTCTGCAGTTGGACAAATAGCTCGCGCATTTTCGCGTTACTGAGCACTTGCAACTTAGAGGTATTTACGCCACAGATTTCTACGCGATTCATTGCTCCAGCCTCCCCGCTGTCTTCTGCTATCTTGCATTATGGCCTCGCGGGTAGGCGAATATACCTAGAGCTGGAGGCTGCGGTCATACTAGAGTGCGAAACGTACATTCATTTTGCGGGGCGAGACCCTGTCTCGCCCGGGCCGGACAGGGTCCGGCCCCTACAGACATATCAATAATTGGGTGCGAATTGGGGGCGGCAATGCGTCAGCACTCCATCTTCTTGAATTCGCGCCTCAGGCGTTTAATAATGCGCTTTTCTAAGCGGGAGATATAGGATTGGGAAATGCCCAGCAGGTCCGCTACTTCCTTCTGGGTCGACTCTTTGCCGCCCCCGAGGCCAAAGCGCAATTCCATGATAGTTCTTTCCCGTTCACTTAAGCGACTAAGGGCGCTATACAGCAAATCCCTATCAACTTCGGCTTCGAGCTCCTTATGTACTTCGCACCCCTCGTGGGCGATTACATCGGAAAGCAGTAGTTCGTTACCATCCCAATCAATGTTCAGGGGTTCATCAAGGGAAACCTCAATGCGATGGCGCTGGTTGCGCCTCAGGAACATCAGAATCTCGTTCTCAATGCAGCGGGAAGCATAAGTAGCTAGCTTAATATTGCGTTCTGGGTTGAAGGTATTCACCGCTTTGATTAAGCCGATGGAGCCGATCGAAGATAGGTCTTCGATCGGGATACCTGTGTTCTCAAACTTACGGGCAATGTAAACGACTAGTCGCAAATTGCGCTCAATCAAAACACTCTTCACAGCCCCATCACCGACACGTAGTTGCTGCAGTAGATAGCGCTCTTCATCAGCGCTAAGCGGCGGGGGCAGTGCCTCAGAGCTACCAATAAAATGGATAGCTTTCTGTTCTACATCAATGCCAAAAAGGAGCAGGCAGCGGTAAAGCAAAACGCGGAAACGGAGCCGCCAGTGGAGAATCAGGCGTTTAATTTCGTTCACCTCCCGATTATTTTAATAGCCAAACAGCTAAGCAACCCGGCCAGCTGCTTTGGTGGGCAAAAGGCGCAACGGCACCAAAGCCTGGTAGTCATTATTGCTACTCAGGCTGACGGGGCTAATAGCCAAAGTGATACCCCGAACCTGCTGGGTGCGGCCATGACAAGTGATCTCCAGGCAGTCTACTCGCACCCCCAGAAGCACACCGCTATCGTTGGCAACGGCATGAAAGGGCACAAAATGCAGACGCTGCACCAAGGCAGTTGTGGCCAACTCGTCCAGTTTAGCTTCCCAGATGGCGTTAGAGCGGCTTAAGGCCACGATTTCAGGCGGCAGTAGGTGGCTAATAGCACTGAGCGTTACCACTACTACTGGCCGCCCCGTGAGGGGCTCCACCAGCTGGTTCCCAGAGTCGACCAGCGCCTCTAGCTCTAACTCGGCCCCATCCAAATACGCCCTTAGATGCGCACTATTAGCAACATGCACCAGCCGATTTTCTATGCTACCCAGGAAACGCCCCCCAGTGCCATACAGAACGAGCAGTGCCAGCCCTAGAACCCAGAGAGGCAGATCGCCCCAGGCGAGCATTGCCCCCCGCGGATTCTTGTCCAACAAGAAGGCATAGAGGCCCAAAGTCATCCCCGCCGTTGCAAAACAGACCAACAAGAACCAGGCTAAGAGGTTAAGCATCTTACCGGGCACCTGGGGCCTGAACGTCAAGAAAATCATCAATAGTGCTAGCACTAATTTACTGAGGGGATGGGCAAAGAAGCTAGCCCACGGGGTGAGGGAACCGAAGGCGTAAATGGCACCGCAAAGGCTGGCCAAGGATAACCCTCCGCGGCGGCGACGGATGCCCGCCAAGCGAGCGGTGGCCCATAGCGCCCAGGCATTGAGGGAGAAGTTTACCATAAACAGAAGGTCTACGTAGACTGCCATGCAAACAAGCCTCCTTTGCTATTATTATAGGAGAGCTTATTCGCATAAAATGTCACTGTATGCCGTCGAAATTGATCTTTTGCACAGCAAAAAACCCTGTTTACTGCACAACGTCTGGTAAACAGGGTTTTATCCTATCTCCGATCTAGAAAACTAATGCCGCGGTTTACGACGCATAAACGCAGGGATGTCTAGGTCATCACTAGGATTATGTAATGGTTTGATCTCTACATCCTCAAACATCGCTTCCCGCGTGCGAGAGTCGAATCCAGTAGCGATAACA
>CALNBW010000303.1 GCA_937874815.1 uncultured Bacillota bacterium
ATCTTATATGAGTGATCTGGGTTGCTTGGGTAACATTCTTATATGAGTTGACACGAATCCTGTAGGTTTTTCAATCTGTCGGCTGCGGCCGCCGATATAGCCAGCTAGCGAAAATAACTGCAGCCAAAGCCATGATCAGGGAGCCTATTTCGGTCGGCCATATGCCGAATAGACGCCCTTGATAGCATACAACCAAGTAGTTAACGGCCCCGTGCCATACCGCAGCCAGCAAGAAATAGCGCCATGGTTGGCGCTTGCTGAGGCCATAAGCGACGATAAAGGCCAAGCCAATATGCAAACCAATAGCAGTGAAACGCTCCATAATGGCCAGAGGGAACCAGATACTGTGCCGTCCTAGTTCATAGGCTACAAGCCGCCACGCTTCCCAAACACCAAAGCCAAAACCAACAGCTAACCCCAAAGATAACCAGTCGATCTCCTCGCGCATGATGAAACGATTCAACCAAATGGCCAGCCCCTTGAATGCTTCTTGCACCAGGCCACTGATTAACACCACGATAGCGCCCGTGGTCCACAAGGAGGCCCCTCGGCCGGAGAAGAAATTGTTGGCGTAGATTTGAATGGGCGTTTGAATGGACAGGGCCAAGATGAAGGCCAGGGCACCCGTGCTGATGGCTGACAGGTAGATGGTTTTGCGCCCGGTCAGGCCACCACGAAAGAAGACTGCTAACCACATTACCCCAAAAAGAAGAAACAATAGCGCATAGCCGGTTACATAAAGAACCGCTTTATCTGTCACGCTCACACCCCCGTTATATTTTATCGCAGCACCGTGCATTCAGCATTGTCACTTGCTGCTATTATCCAAGATAATGGCTGCTGGGTCAAGAAATTGCGTGAATTGTAGCCAGTAAGCTCGCCCACGGGGCTGCCCCTTGCTTGTCACCCCAAGCTAAAGCGTGCCATAATAAATGATACCTCCTAGCAACGCTCTTGGCGTTGCGGGAGAATATTGGAAGGAGGGGGCGCTATGTGGGGAATATTCGGCGCTCTGGTAGTCGGCCTCATGCTAGGACTGATTCCAGGTGCTAAGCGATGGCAATCGGTAAATAAACTGCTGGGAACCATTGGGGTGCTACTGCTCCTAGGTAGCATGGGCGTAGAGCTCGGTGGCAATGCCGCCATCATGGAAAGCCTAGGGCAGATTGGAGTCAGTGCAGCTGTACTGGCGATAGCGGCCGTTGTTGGTAGCATCGCCTTAGCTTGGCCCATAGTCCCACTGCTAAGGAGAATAACTGCGACCAAGGAAAACGGTAGCGAAATATGAGTTGGTTGATTATCGGGTCGGTTATCGGCGGGATACTGCTCGGCAACTACGTGTTAGGGCCGCAGCAAATTGCCATTATCAGCAATCTTGGACCTTGGGCTCTTTACCTGGTGCTGGTCACTATCGGTTTTGAGCTAGCTCAAGATAGCTCCGCCTGGCGTCGTTTTAGCCGCTTGGGCTGGAGAGTTTTACTAATGCCACTCGCTAGTATGCTAGGGAGCTTGCTTGGGGTCGCTCTAGTAGCACCCTTACTCGGCCTTTCCCTCTTTGAAGCACTGAGCGTGGGTGCCGGCTTCGGATGGTATAGCCTTTCAGGTGCCCTGTTAAGTAGTTTAGGTTTCTCTGCTTTAGGCGCTATCTCCTTTCTTTGCAACGTAATCCGCGAGCTTTTGGCGGTAGTGACTATTCCGTGGTTAGCCACCAAAGTTGATCCTTTCTTGGCTATTGCCCCAGGAGGTGCCACTACTATGGATACTACCCTATCGCTCTTATCCCGCTATGGCACTAACGAATCGGTGCTTACAGCCTTAATCAATGGCATTGTTCTGTCTGCTGCAGTGCCCATCTTGGTTCCTCTGTTTGCTAGCCTGATCTGATAAACAGAGGAACCAAGATGGGCACTGCAGCAGACAGAACAGTAGGAATCTTTGCCCATGGCCCCGAAATAAAGATATAACACTGGTATAATAAGAAGAGGACAAATTAGGAGGGAGATTAAACTTGGACGACCCTGGAGGTAGTAGTACCTATCGATTATGGTTGATCATTGTGTTGCTTGCCCTATCGGCCTTTTTTTCCGGCTCGGAAACCGCCTTTTTCTCTTTGAGCCCGGTGCGATTGCGCCAGTTACAAGAGAAGGAGGTGAAAAAGGCCGGTTTGTTACAACGGCTAGTCAATGATGGCCAAAGGCTGCTGTTGACCTTATTGGTAGGGAATACGGCTGTTAACATCTGGCTAACCAGTCTGGTGACAACCGCATGTTTAGACTGGTTAGGCAGTTATGGCGCTCAGATTGCTAGTGTGCTTGCTACTATTGTGACCACAATCTTGTTACTTGTTTTTGGTGAAGTGACACCTAAGGCAATCGCTGCTTCTGCACCAGAGTCATTAGCGCTTTTTACCAGCAAGCCCCTCTTGCTTGTGCATTGGCTACTGAGCCCGCTGGTTAGCGTTTTAAATTTTTTCACTGACTGGCGTGGAAATACTAGCGCGGCAAGCGCGGCCCCCGACATAACAGAAGACACAATCAAGACCGCCATCAATATCAGTGACGAAGCGGGCGCACTCCAACAGGAAAACCGTGAGATGATCTATGGCATCTTCGCTAGTGACGATACTTCTATCGGGCGTATCATGGTACCCCGGGAGCAGATCGTAGCTATTCCTGTTGATTTGCCGATGACAGAGGCAATCCAGATTCTAATAGAAAAAGGATATTCCCGTCTTCCTGTTTATCGCGGTAACATAGACCATATCATCGGCCTGGTCTATGCCAAGGATTTGTTGCCTTTACTGCGGGATCATAGAGACTTACGGCTGGCTGATGTACTCAGGCCAGTAATGCGTTGCCGTCCGTCTCGCAAATTAAATCAGCTACTACAAGAGATGCGCAGCCGACGCCTGCAGATGTGCATTGTAATGAATGAAATAGGTAGAACGGTTGGCTTAATCACCATGGAAGATCTCCTGGAGGAGATTGTTGGCGACATAGCCGATGAATACGATAGTGAGCCTGCCTCACCCTATCGGCCTAGGGGGGTGGCCTCGTGCTAGGTTCACTTCTCGCCTGGGCCCTATGGCTAATCAGTTTCTCGTTGGTAGCTTTTTTTGCAGCAGCTGAAACCGCATATACTAGGCTAGACAATTTGACCGTGCAACAACTAGTTAACCATGGGGTTAAGGATGCCGTGTTGGTAGACCAACTGCTAGAAAACCGCCAACCTCTACTTTCTAGTCTATTGGTCGGCACTAATATAGCGGTTGTGCTGACTACTGTGCTAGCCACTGTGCTCATGCGCGATGTGCAAATTGCCGGCATTAGTGGCCCTGCAATTGCTACTTGGGGCATGATCGCCCTGATACTCATTTTCGGCGAGATAATACCCAAGAGATTAGCTACTGTGTATGCAGCTCAATTTGCGCTTAAAGCAGCGCGGCCAGTCCAAGTGGCTTTTCGGGCCCTCGGGCCGTTGGCCACGCCTCTGCTGCAAATTCCCCGTCGCCTTAGCCAGCGTCTGCAAATTGAAGCAGACGATATGTCTATTAACGAGGACTCACTACTCACCCTGGTGGACATGGGCGAAGAAGCAGGATCAGTTGAAGAAACAGAACGCGACATGATTGTCGCTGTACTGGAAGCGAATCATACCCTAGCCCGGGAAGTAATGACGCCGCGGGTAGATATGGCGGCCATCGCCGTTGACGATTCCATTGACGACATCTGGGAACAGATTATCACCACCGGCTTCTCGCGCATACCGGTCTATGAAGACACAGTAGACAATATCATAGGTGTGCTCTATGCCAAAGATCTATTAGAATACGGTGAGAATGGCAATCAGCTCTCTATTACCGACCTGATGCGCGAAGCCTACTTTGTCCCAGAGACAAAACGCATCAATGACCTACTGCGCGAGCTTAAGGCGTTGCGCATTCATATGGCGATCGTCATCGATGAGTATGGCGGCACCGCGGGTCTGGTAACGATAGAAGACTTAGTCGAAGAGATCGTTGGTGAGATCCAAGATGAATTCGATGCCGACGAGGAAGCTGAAATCGAGCAGATAGACACTCGCACTTGGCTAATAGACGGCAGCGTGCCCATCGACGAAGTTAGCGAGCTAGTAGGAATGGAACTACCTGATAAGGAAGTCGACACTATC
>CALNBW010000304.1 GCA_937874815.1 uncultured Bacillota bacterium
TGGTTGCGCGTGCGCAAAGCAGAAAGTGCCATTAACGCCCATCTGAATGAGACGATTACGGGCATGCAAGTTATACAAGTGTTTTCGCGGCAGAAGCTTAACTCCATTAAATTTGCGGAAATCGTCAACAAGAAGATTGACGAGTATATGCGGGTAGTGAATATCGAGATTTTCTTCTGGCCCGTGCTCGAAGCACTAGGGGCCGTCGGCACCTGCCTGGTGCTCTGGTATGGCACAAAAGAGTTTATAGCTGGCACGCTCACGGTGGGTGCAATTTGGGCCTTCCTGCAATACCTAGATAAATTCTGGCAGCCGCTCAGTGCTTTCAGCAATATTTATAGCCAAATGCTGGCGGCAATGGCTTCGTCGCACCGGGTGTTTGAGTTCCTAGATGCAGAACCTAAGGTGGTTGATGCTCCCGACGCTATCCCCATGCCGGAAATCGTGGGCCGGGTAGAGTTTGAAAATGTGTCTTTCGGTTATCAAGACGGACAGACTGTACTAGACGATATCAGTTTCACCGTAGAGCCTGGTCAAACGGTGGCCTTAGTCGGCCCTACCGGAGCAGGCAAGAGCACTTTCATTAACTTACTCACCCGCTTCTACGACCCGACTGCAGGTAGTGTCCGGGTTGATGGATACGACCTGCGCGACGTACAGCTGCAATCGTTCCGCAGCCAGCTCGGCATTGTGCTGCAAGATACCTTTATTTTCTCGGGAACGATCAAAGATAACATCGAATATGGCCGCTTGGGAGCGGAAATAGCTGAGATTGTGGCAGCTGCCCAGGCAGTGAATGCCCACGACTTCATCGTGAATAGTAGTGAGGGCTATGAAACGACGACCGAAGAACGAGGTGGCACGCTCTCCACTGGGCAGAGACAGCTATTAGCCTTCGCCCGCGCGCTTTTAGCTGATCCGCGCATTTTAATACTAGACGAAGCCACTTCTAGCATTGATACGGAGACGGAACAGCTAATTCAGATGGCCATGCAACAACTATTGCAGGGGCGAACGGCCTTCGTGATTGCCCACCGCCTCTCCACCATCCGCAATGCCGACGTCATCTGCGTTATCGACGCCGGCCGTATTAGCGAATACGGCTCACATGCCGAGTTGATGCGCCAAGGTGGCCAGTACTATGAGCTCTATTCGAAACAGCATCAGCATCTAGCTGATGTAATCAGTGCAGGATAGGAGGGAATCCTGATGGGGAACACTCTGCTGCCTGCAGCCATTCACCCTTCTTGGACACGATTCTGCAATGATTATCGGGCGGAACAGCTAGAGCTCATCGCCAGTCAGATAGGCACGGGCTATAACCCTGCCACTGATAAAGTGTTGCGCTTCCTGACGACTGACCTCAATCAGATGAAGGTGATTATCCTGGGGCAGGACCCTTACCCCCAGCCGGGGGTGTCCATCGGTAGAGCCTTTGAGGTAAACGGCCTTATCTCCTGGCAACAGAAGTTCCCCCAGTCCTCGCTCCGGAACATAGTGCGCTTGCTCTACAGCAGCTATCAGGGGATTAACGAGTACGAGAAGATACCTAAGTTTCAGCAGATCAGAGAGGAAATTAGGCGGGGTGAGTGGCACATCTTGCCCCCCAACGAACTATTTGCTTCCTGGGAAACACAGGGGGTGTTATTGCTTAACACCTGCCTGACCGTGAAAAACAAACCGGGTGAACATCAGGCCTATTGGCTTGATTTCACCCAGGATCTCCTGCAGTTTATTTCCAATGAGAAGACTGACCTCAATTGGTTCTTGTGGGGTAAGCAAGCACAGGCCTTTATGCCCTTTATCGACAATGGCATCATCTATTGCTCGCGCCACCCTATGCTCTCTAGCCCCAGCTATGATGATGATTTCTTGCGCTCCGAGTGTTTTAGCTCCACCAAGGAGCTGATCAACTGGCTGGGCGTATAGGGGCACCTCGTGGGTCAGGGCGATTGCAAATCGCCCCTACGGATATCCCAATCATTGAGGGGAACCGTAGGGTCGATGTGGTCGCGGGCGCAGCAGCACAGCGCCCCTACTAATAAATCCGTTCGATGACGAACTCTACCAAGCGTGCTGGTACGAGACGTTTCAGCATGGCAGCCGCCCGGTAGTCGAAGCTCGTAATAACCCGCACTGGCGGGTTATTACTTTTTAGGATGC
>CALNBW010000305.1 GCA_937874815.1 uncultured Bacillota bacterium
GAGCCTGAATGTCCTCTAAGACCCCATAGAAATTAACGTTAAGGAGTTCACCCCTACTGTCTATAACAATGTCTACATCGCTTTGTTCCGTAGCAGTGCCTTTAGCATAAGAACCAAACAAAATGGCGCGGTAAACAGGGGATGCTTCAAAAATGGGAAGCAATTTAGACCGTATTTCGTTTATTTCAGAGCTTACCTGCTTCATCTCCTCACCCCTTCACCTATTCTGCATTTATTATAGCCATCACCGCAAACCTCAAAACTCTCGAGCGCCACTCATTAGCTCATTCTCGCTCTTTCGGTGGGTAGCCATGTTCATCAAGTAGGGATATCGTTACTTTAATAATAAGGTAATTACGTACAACTATCAACGGGTGCGCCAATGGGAAATACTCAAGGGCCGTAGCAGCGTTCTCAATCATTCTCACAGGCAGAAAAAAGAGGGGCAGTAGTGCGACAGCCCCTCTTCTAGCTTTTCGGTTACGGCGCTTGCAGCAATTGCTGCAGCTGCTTAATCAACTGCTCCAGATAATCCTGCTGCCTGCCGTATTCAGCCCAATCGCCACTCTGTTGCGCTTGTTTCGAGGCCTGCAGTGCACGTTCTAGCTTTCCCGCTAGCGATTGCAGGGTTGCATCCGCATCCGGCGTTGTAGGCTCACCTGGCGCTAGCTGGCCTGGATCACGACCTAGGATGGCGGCAAGCGCCTCGTGCAACGTGGGGCGCATGGCAATGCGATCCTTGGTAGCCACGATTACTCTCTTTAACTCCGGCAGGTCGTTGCCCGAAGCCAAGATATATACGGGTTCCACATAAAGAACCGTATCGCCAACTGGTATGACTAGCAGGTTGCCTCGCACCACGCTAGAGCCATCAGTTCTACTCCACAGCGTCAAATTCGCCGAGATCTCGGTATCCTGGTCAATGCGGGCATCGATCTGGCGTGGCCCTTGCACCACAGTATCTTTGGGGAAATGGTAGAGGCGCAACTGGCCATAGTGATCGCCATCGCTGCGAGCAGCTAGCCAGGCAATCATATTGTGTTTTTCATTGCCGGCCGACCCAGCAGGGGTTATCGGCAGAACTAGTACGAACTCCTCCTGCGCAGCACCGGTTTCACCCGGCAATTTCATAACCGTGTAATAGGGAGACATGGGGCGCACATCATCTTCGAATTTTTCCAGTGCCACACTCCAGAGGTCCTCTTGGTTATAGAAGAGGCCGGGATGCTGAGTATGATAGGTGTTAAGCACGTTGGCCTGCAGTGCTAGCAAAGACTCTGGGTAACGCAAGTGGCACTTCAGGCTTTGTGGCATCTCGTTAATAGGTTTTAGTAGATCGGGGAAAATCTTGCTGATAGTGGCTACGATCGGGTCTTCCTCGTCCACCAAATAGAAGTTAACCGTGCCGTTATAGGCGTCTACCGTGGCCTTTACCGAGTTGCGTACGTAATTGGCGCCGCCTGGTGCTAGAGGCTCGGAGTAGGGGAAACAGCTTGACTCGGTATAGCCATCAATTATCCAAAAGATGCGCCCGTCAGCGATCACAGCGTAGGGGTCGTCTTCGTAACGGAAGAAGGGGGCAATAGTCTGCACCCGTTGCTTGATGTTGCGATTATAAAGAATGCGGCTGTCTGGTTCGATACTATCGGCTAAGAATAGCTTGGTGGTGCCATAGCGCAAACTGAACATGAGCTTGTTAAAGAAGGTTAGGGGAACTCCCTGTTCTCCTTCATAGGTCGTTGTAGCATTAGCCTCACTGCCTTGCGGATAATCGAACTCTTCCGTCCGCGTGTTGACAACCGCATAGGTATCGGTGAGCTCGCCAAAGTAGATACGGGGTTGCTCTATACGCAGCTCTGGATGAACAGTGCGCGGAGGGATGTCTCCTACCATGAACTCCGGTTGCCCCTGAGCGGTTACTCGCGTAACCGGAGACACAACAGCACCGTAGCCGTGAGTATAGACCAGATGCTCGTTAAGCCAAGTAGGTACGTCGCCCTGCATTTCAGAGAGCGAGAGTTCGCGTACGCCAAGCATCACTTGTTGCAGCTTACCATCAATCTGGTAGCGGTCAATGTCAATGTCGCTAAAATGGTAATAAGGACGAATCCCCTGCAGTTGGGCATAGGTCTGGTTGAGAAGGCGCCAGTCCAGTAGCCGAAT
>CALNBW010000306.1 GCA_937874815.1 uncultured Bacillota bacterium
CAACCACATTCACGACAATCGAACAGATGATAGGCCTCGGCTTGATCAAGCATACCTCGCTCCGCAAACTGGGAGAGAAAGATGGGCTGTAAGCGCATCGTGCAGACATCCACACAGCGGGCGCAACGAATGCAGGGGCCAACCTCAAACGGCACCGTTTCTGTAGGTGCTAGTGCCAAAATTCCAGACACAACCTTAGTAACCGGAACGCTCATATCGGACTGGGTGATGCCCATCATGGGGCCACCCTGAATTATTTTGCCAGGTTGTCCCTTGAGACCGCACTCCGCTAGCAAATCACTAAAGGGAGTACCCAAACGCACTCGCAGATTCTGTGGCCGTTCGACCATGGTACCTGATACCGTCACTACTCTTTCCAGCAAGGGTTGTCCGGTCGTAACAGCGTCAGCAACGGCGGCTGCTGTCGATACGTTATTGACGATAATGCCAATGTCCGCGGGCAGTTTGCCTGACGGCAGCTCGCGCCCGGTGATGGCTTTAATCAGCATCAACTCCGCGCCCTGCGGATACTTAACCTGCAAAGGGACAATCTCAATGCCAGGAAAAGCAGCGCTCGCTTGCCGCAGAGCCGCGATCGCATCGGTCTTATTCACTTCTACGCCGATGTACCCCTGATCTACACCAACTGCTTTCATGAGCAGGCGCAACCCCAGCACTACCGCGTCTGCCCTCTCCAGCATGACGCGATGATCGCAGGTCAAATAGGGTTCACATTCGGCCCCGTTCAGGATCACCATCTCAATTTTTGTTTCTTTTGGCGGTACTAGCTTATAATGGGTAGGAAAACCTGCCCCTCCCATACCGACAATGCCCGCTTCGCGCACGATGTGCACTATTTCTTCCGAAGTCAATTGCTCGATCGTTTTCCCTACAGCAATCGGCGCAGCTTGCTCCTCTCGGCCATCGTTCTCAATGACTATCGCCATTGTTTCCTCACCCAATGAATTAGGGCGCGGCTCAATGGCAATCACTTGTCCAGAGACAGACGCATGGATTGGGGCACAGATCCGCGCTTCCGAATCAGCTAGTTTTTGGCCCTTCAGCACCCGCTCTCCTACTTTGACCAGCGGTTGGCAGGGCGCACCGATATGTTGGCATAAAGGAAAAACTAATACTTTTGGCACGGCAGCATCCACAATCGCCAGATGTGCAGTTCTATCTTTGTTGTAGGCCGGATGAACGCCGCCGCCAAAGGTTTTTACCTTCGCCACACTACTCACCTCTCATATCCGTTTTTTGTGACTAATTTAACAAACCTAACAGACGCCAAAAGGCGAGCCTTCGCCCGCCTCCCGCCACATCTAACTAGAACCTGCTCTAGAGACGATGCGCGTGCCTCAAGCTTAGCAGATCTAACTTGTCTACCATGCTATTGTAACTTCTTTTGGCATTAGCCACAAGTAGCAAGGGCTTCTCTTATTTGGAACGGTATTCTGCCTTCGTTCTAAAGCAGTTTTGGAATTTCATGTTGCTTATGAGGGGCGTGGCCCTGCTTGTACGCGTGTGGCCTGATACTGTAGGTACGTGCCTAGCCACCGACTGATGCGGCCAAAACTCGCCTCGGCTCAAACAGTCGGCCGCATTTAACCGTCGCTGTCTAGGCACCCTTTATTAGAGGCCCCAATGCGCTTTACGCAGGGCCAACGACCCTGTCTTGTACTTTATAAGTAAGCAAGTAAAAAGGGTTGTTGCGCTCCTGCTCGCTAAGGTAAGGGGCCGATGGGGTCCTGCGTAGGCACGATTGGCGTCAGCCTGTGCCTAG
>CALNBW010000307.1 GCA_937874815.1 uncultured Bacillota bacterium
GCACAGGAGCAGGCTCCAATCGTGCTTACAGCAAACACCCCGCAGCCCTAGCCGCTCGTAAAATTGTTACACTACAGCCCACTATGGTAAGAGGTCCTAATAATATGTATGCTAACTATTGTTCTACCGGGTCGTCCTCCGCGACTGCAGCCTCTTCGGCTTTCTTCTTCATGAAGGGCATCTTCTCCAAGACCAGTGGGAGCTTCTCGAGCAACGGCGCTAGGCCTTTGCTTTCTTGCTTGTCGACAACTAACATATCGACTTCTTTGCCACAGACAACGACTATGGCGATGGGAGTGATAATAGCCCCGCCTCCGCCGCCTGAGGCCCCGCCACGCTTAACACCATCGGAGTTCCCACCACCCATGCCGAAACCAAAATTGGCCTTGATGATTGGCACTAAGGTTACCTCACCCACCGAGATAGGATCGCCGATTACTGTCTTGCTGGAAATGAGGTTTTCCAGCTGGTCGGTGAACTGATTGAAATCTTGCACGCTTCCTCTCTCCTTTCTTACGCAACTTACTCCACCAAATTGAACGCACCGGTGGCTCGAGGCCGATGCTGATCATTAGCCAAAGCCACTGAATGGGATACAAGCGCGAACGCCACTGGGCATCGGCCTGGAAAGAAAACTCTTGGTTCAGCTCAACCCGCATATGGACGGGGGGCCGCGGCAGCTGGGTGGCACCCAAGAAGCCGAAAATACAGCCATAGAGTGCCGGGTCGTCCACGGCTAGGTACAGGTCGCCATGCACGCAACGCAAATGCAGCGCCCGCCAACAACGGGGTAGATATTTTTCTGCCAGGCGGTATGCGGTTGCCCAAGGCAGGGGCATACGGTCGCGCTTCTTGGTCTTCCCCTGGGGCTGCCGCGCCGTGGCTGACTGCTGCTTGGCAGCAGGCGGCTGTTCTTGGGGAGCGGCCTGCCTGGGTGTTGAGCGCTCCACTGGCGATGCTGTGCTGTCCGGGGCTGCGGGCTTTGTTGGAGCCGCCGGATCCGTTGCGGAAAAGCGTAGTTCCTTTATCCGCCACAGCAACCAGCGTGCCTGCCCCTCAATCACGAGGTCAGGCTCGCTATTAACCCCCAAAGCTAAAGTAAGAGGTAAACATAGGGCTACTAGAAGCAGCAAGAAAGGAGTGCCAATGATTATCCACCAAAACACAGTCTACCTCCTTGCTACCCAGGTTGCAGCTCACCTGGATGATATAAAGGTACAAGCTGATAGTTGCTCTGCAACAATCACTTTGTTGCCCACAACGCCAAGGGCGTTGCAGGTGGCTGCACTTACGCGACTTATTCGACAAAATTATAGTAAATACCTTTCATTGCCCGGGAAATGTGTTAAAATTTGCTGGCCAAGCGCGCTGGCGCATCACTTCAAAACCTAGCACAGCGGCCGCGGAGTTAGCAGGCAACGAATAGGGAAAGTGGCTAGCATAGGGAATTTGCAGGCGCAAATCGGCCTGGGCCAAGAAGGAACGGGTGATGCCTCGCTTTTCGCCACCGATGACCATAAACAAGGGCTGGGTCAAATCGGCCTGATAGAGGGGCATGGCATGCTGCTGAGCGGTGCAAGCAACGCTGAGACCTTGCTGACGAAAGAAGCTAGCCGCTGCATCGGCCGTATCGAAAATGGCGCTGGGAATGCGTTCGGTAGCGCCTGCTGAGGCTTTGGCCACTATGTTAGCTGCAGACATCCAGTTACGCGGACGCAAAACTAAGCCCTGGGCACCGGCAGCATAGAGGGCGCGGACAGCATAGCCAAAATTAAAGGGGTCTTCGATGCCGTCGAGCATGACAATAAAAGGGGCTGCGCCAGCCAAAGTTAATAGCTCCGCAGGAGCTACATGCCGCCGCTCGCCAACCTCCGCTAACACGCCACCATGAGTTTTGCCTTCCGCCAACTGATCAATAGTTTCACTGGGCACACGGACAATTTTTACCTGCTGTGCTTTAGCTAGGCGCTCGATTTTTTGCCAAGTACGCTCGTGCTTACCCGGCTTGCCCGTACGCAAGTAGATTTTGTGAATAGGGCGGCTCCCGGCTTCGAGGGCAGCTAAAACTGAAATGCTACCCTCTAGCGTGGCCGCTTGTGGTTGTTCCGGCATGTAATAGGCCTCCTTGGGCTAGCTAGGGCAGATCTGCGTTTTTTATTATCCTCACGCGACAGCTCGCGCCATAATGGGTGATGGTATAGACATCAGCCGTTTGGTCGATCAGCAGCTCTTCACCCTCAATTACTAAAGGAGTTGCTGCCCGCAGCATCAACTGCTGCATCCCAGTAGTCATCAACTCTAATTCTACCTCATCATCCTGGCATGATACCACCTTAATGGGGGTATTGGCGCAGATGATTTCTAGCTGCGGGGTAGGTAGCGCGTCCTCGCCCCAAGTTATTTTGGCAGGGCCTAAAAGGCCAATATACAGATCGTTTGCATCGCCAGGACGATAACGTAACCAAGCATCGGTGCTAAAATTGGCCTTAGCTATATCCGCGCCAGGTAAGAAACGGATGCCAATAGCACCGCTATATTCGGCTGCCTGCGCTGGCACGCCGCTGACATCGGCCTTCAGGGTAATGCCCGTTGGTTCAAGAGTAATATCCAGCTGACAGTAGTAATTATTGAACAGACTCTTCGCTAGCTGTGCTTCAGTCATGAAACTATAGTTGCCCGCTTGCTGAATTCGGGCCAGGGCCTCGATGGTACTCACTAAATTGGCTCGCTCTTGCCCGCCCCTGACTAACCTGTTTTCCACGTGATCAAAATAGGTCAGCGGCAGGTCGAAGCTCTGCATGACCTGATAGGCCAGCGGATAGCTCTGTACTTCTGGCACTGGGGCCCAGAGTAAGAACGGTTCTGCCTGTTCGCCGAGAGTGAGGCGATAGGGTGCGACAAAGGGCAGATATGATTTGCCATCGCGCGGTTGCCCCGGAGCAGCGAAAGGATGAAACCCGAAATCGTAAGCTATGCCAGCTGCTTGCTCGGCTAGAAAAGTCTGCAGTGCGTTTTCATTGATCCGCCAGGTATGATGGTTAACCCCGATATCCTCCCAGGGTATACTCAAATCAAGGAAGGCCTGGCGATGTAACTCCAGTTCTTCCTGCTCCTCGGCCGCACTTTTAAATTCATGCACATAACTATGCACTAGAATTGGCAAGTGGTTATCTTTTAGATACTCTATGCTAGCTAAAATGCCAGCCCGCGCCGGGTTGGCAGGGTCATTGAGGGCATAGGGGTCGCCGTATTCCGCCCCGCCTAGCAATAAGCCAACTTGCCCGTTCTGCTCCCAATCCACCAAGACGGGCACGCTATTGTGCCCGAAGTTAAGGTTGTTGTTGCCAAAGAAATTGCGGCTCTCGCCCTGCAAAACACCTTGTTGCTGCCAGTTGCCGTCTTGCTGTTGGAACAGAGCAACCTCGCCACTGTAAGAGCCAACTAGAAGATCCAACTGTCCATCGTAATCCCAATCGGCCACGCACGGAGCTGGCCACTGCAAATCGGTGGCCAACAATAGCTCTGCTTCGCCAAAAGTTAGGCCTTGCGGGCCGAGCTGACCTAGTAGCAAGTAGATGGCACCATCCGCAACACCAACAATCAAGTCCAATACACCATCGCCATCCCAATCGGCTAGGTGGGGCGCAGTGTATTCCCCTAGACCCAGGTTTAGGGTTTGGCTATACACGAACCGTGGCTCGCTGCTAGTGCCTCTATTATGGTAAATAAGCAGCTGACCCTGCTCGTTGCCAACCACTAAATCAAATAGACCATTGCCAGTTAGGTCGCCGGCTGTGGGCGCAGCAAATGCGGTTGGCCGGGCTTCTGCATTAGTAACTAGGGTCAATTGCTGCTGGAAAACCGGAGGGCCATCAGATTCTTGATTGGGGAAATAATAGACTTGCCCAGCCGGTGTACCCACCAATAAATCCGGACTCCCGTCGCCATTGAGATCAATTACGCCAGGATAAGCACGGGCCGGTGTACGCAAAGCACCCAGGAGTGAGCTAAAGCCTTGATAACGGCCCAGGGACAGATGGGTTCCATCTGACATGGTCAGGCGCTGGCCAGTGCCATAGAAACTATCGGCTAGCATGCCCTGATACTTGGGCTCTGCAGCGCTGCCGATGTTGGGCAGCCAGGAGATGCTGGGGGCCCAGTAGGACCAGTTAAAGGTGCCACGAGCCAGAGAGAAGGTGGGCACTTGACGATAAGTGCGTAGCAGCTCGGTAAACTGTTTGATGTCTTGCTTAGTAAAGGCGGAAATCACTTCAAAGTGATTTTGCCAGGCCATGGCCGGCCGGTGGTAGGCACCAAGAACTTTTTCTATGGCAAAGCCATACTTCTGCTTAGCCACGAAATTAAGATACTTGCCCCGCAGAAGCCAATTAGCCGTTGTATAACCATAATGAAAGAAGGGCTGTTCAGGATTACTGGGGATAAAGTCTAGGCGAGAGATATAGTCGCGATTTGGTAGTAGCTGATCGGCCCAGGTGACGGTGCCCGCATGATAGCTGTTCACCGCCAGCACGGAAGCCCCGTTTATGTCAACTAGAGAAGTAGCCGTGCTTAGCTTTGCCGCCCGTTTGGGCACTAGTTGCCCCACAGGCAGCACTTCCAATTCGCAGAGACCTTGCAGGAAGACGCGGTAGACTGACTGCAAATCGGTGTAGTCCTGGGAAACGGCTGGATAGGTGAAGGCTGGCTCATCAAGCCCCACTGGCACCCATTCAGCCACGCCGAGCAAGTCGGCGGGGAGATATTCCAGAAAGGGATACTCCAGGAAGAGGTGCCCTCCCCCAGTAACATAGTTCTGCATTAACTCGGTGAACCGCTCTGGCTGCAATTCTGGGGCAGTTAGTATGCTAGGGTCGGGATAGACGGCATCGGCCCCAGCTAATCGCCGGGCCTTGAGCTGCTCAATATGCACTGCTTCTACAGTGACATTGGCATGCACCGTATTGATAAAGTGCTGGAAAGGCTCCAGATAATCTTCGCTGTCGGCGCGGATAATAACGAGGCGCAAACTGTAGCGGGAAGTATCCCTTTTTACGGTCGCAAAGGAACAGGCGACCAGCGCAGCACTGAGCAAGAGCACGACGGATATTAATAAGGGCCGGCGAAATTTCATCGGTACCTCCTGGGAGTAGCTAGATCAGGAATATCATGGCGGCAGTGCTACCCGTGCTTTATTATCTAGATATTTATACCACAGAACTGGAGGAAATGGGATACCCGAGAGCGCTGATAAA
>CALNBW010000308.1 GCA_937874815.1 uncultured Bacillota bacterium
CCGCAGTCCCGCCGCTAACGCTACTGCTGGGATGCAAAATTCGTGTTAAAGGTGAATAGGAGCTGTCGCGCACGTCTAATAAGATATTTTGCGACAGCCCCTTTTTCTGTTCTATGGTTGCTTGAGGTAGGGGGTAAAGACGCGGTCGCTATCCATAATCCAGTTAGCGTACTGGACTTCTAACAGTGCCCGGTTGTAGTTTTCCCAGCAGTCTTTCAAAGGAACGGGTAAGCCGGTATCTAGATCTACCGCTTTGCCATACTGGAACATACCACTCGGAGCCATCTCAAAATAGGTGGACCCGGCAATGAATGAGCCCTGGGGCACATAGGCTGGTAGGGCCACAAACCCTTCCGTTGTGTTCAGCAGATCTTGCCCAAAATGCACCACAGCTGGCTCTTTTTCGATGCCGAGTAGGTTGAGCAAGGTAGGCATCAGGTCAACCTGTCCACCAGTGGTATGCAGCGTCTTCGCTTCGCCTAAGCCCGGGATATGAATCAGGAGTGGCACGTTGAGCATGTCCTCATATCCATATTCTCGCCCTAGATACTGTGTCATCAGGTTTTCATATTTAGGGTTCTGTTTGTTAATCCCGTAATGGTCGCCATAGATAACAATAATTGAGTTATCGTATAGTCCCTTCTGTTTCAGTGCAGTAAAAAACTCACTCAAGGCCTGGTCCGAGTACTGCATAGAGTGAAAGTAGTGGGCGAAGATACGTTCAGCTCGCACTTCTGAATCATCCAGCTCCCGAGTATCAAAAGAAGATGTTTTGAACTTCTGGGGGATAAAGAAGGGGTAGTGGTTGGTCAGGCTGACTAGAAAGGCGAAAAAGGGCTCGTCAGCTTGCGTCAGAATCTCCGACGTCTGGCGATAGAAGGAGCGATCCCCCAGCCCCCAACCGATCAATTCATCTTGCTCAAAATCATACTGGCTGTAGAAACGCGAAAAACCCAGCGTGGGGTACATGTTTTCGCGGTTCCAGAAGTCAGGTTCAAAGCCATGAAAGGCCCAGGCAGTGTAACCGGCATCAGCGAGGGCGTGGGGTAGAGCGTAAAGCCTTTTGTCGGCATGCTCTTGGTGAGCAATTTGCCCTGCCTTGACGTAAGACGAATTCAGTGTACTAAATTCAGCGTCAGCCGTACGGCCAGTGCCAGCCGTTTGAAAGTAGCGATCGAAATAAAACGTATCTTTCTTGATCAGTTGATTCAAGAAAGGAGTAATTTCCTTATCATCAAGCGTACGGTTAATAACGAAGTTGTTTGCTGACTCCAGCTGGATGAGAATCAGGTTGCGGCCAGCGGCTGCTCCAAAGTAATCACGGCCTTTGTTGGCATAGGCCAACTGTTTTTCTGCATAGATGTTTTCGAACTCGGGCTTGTAGAGCCCATTCTTGCTCTGACTCAACAAGAAATCGCTCACATGGTAGGGCAAGGTGCCAAAACTACCGACAGCCATGGTCTGATTGTAGCGCATGGCTTGTAAACTACAGCCAACGGTGGTGCAGGTAAGCACTACCAGACAATTGGTTGCGAGGAACTTGTTAACTCTAATCGGCTGCTTGTCGCCCATAAGTTTCAAGGTTAAAAGAATTAGGGGTAGATCAAGCAAAAGCAGCAGATCTTTCAGGAAGATGGTGTCTTTTATATCCTGGGTCACGGCCCCTAACTGATGGGCCATGGCGATGGCCTTGACTGGTAAAGGTATACCAAAGTTGCGGAAGTAGACGGCGTCCGCAAATAGTATGCCGGAAATTAATAAGTTTATGGTTATGCCCAAGTAAAAGCGATGCTTGGAGCTCACAAAAAGCAGCGGCAGATATAGAATCCCTAAAAGACTAAGGCTAGCTAGGGCCCAAGTAATTGAAATAGGGAGCTGCATTACGTGGTGCACCACATTGCATTTTACCAGCCCAAATAACGCAAACGTTGCGTACATGATAAACTTATTAGTTCTTTGCATTACTGTCCTCCTACTTAGAAAACGACGCATTACAAAAGGCTAGTTTATTAATACCTCAAAAAACAGCACAAGGCAAGGTATTGCCGAAAACTGCTAGTTGGTTTCCCCTACTACATGGGTAGTGCGTGAGGGCAATACACTCGTTAGTTTTCTGAACATGTCCAGCTCTATCGTTAAGGGTAGCCCATCTACAGTAGCAGTATTGCGTCCACTCAGGCCATCTATTGCCCCTGCAGCCACTATCTGTTCCAAGGTGTCTATTAGCATCGCCTGATCAATTAATAGATGACTGCGCCGCTCCCAGGCGATGAGGGCAGCTAGGGCGTAGCCTCCCCAGTTACTAACCCCACAGGCAATCAAGTAGTCGACGGGGGTGACGCAGGCTATCTGCTTTCTCGGCCCCAGCAGTTGTTCTACTTCAGGCAAGCAAGCGCCAAAACCAATTTCGTTGCCCCCATCGCCGATGGCAATGCTAGGAATCCCCTGGGATTTGGCTGCTGCAAAAAGTGGATCAAAATGGGCCACATGGGCGGCAACATCTAGCCCACTGGCATTATAATACTTGCCATCTCTGGCTTGGCCACAGCGCTCAATAGCAATGATTGCGTCTGGCTGCAGCCGTAGCAGGTGTTCATCGGCTGGTGCAACGCCGGCAGCAAAGCCCAAAAGTGGCGTCTGTATGTCAAGCGCCTGCATGCCGGCCGCGAAAATGTCTACAGCGCCCTCATCAGTAAAAATAATCGGTTCAATATTGAGCTGGCTCAGAGTGGCGGCCAGAACTAATGTGCCTAAGGGGCCATCAGTTTCCCAGGCGGCCGCCTGGCCTATATAAAACCCGCTAAACAAAGCTACTCTGCGGGCCCGGGCTAAAGCCTTGGCTGCGCCAGCTAAGGCTTCCGGACAAGCAAGGGCGGGAATACGACGCCGCCCCGGATCAGATGCCAAAAGTGTGGCTAATTCTTGATAAGTATTCTGCATATTTGTCACCAATCCTTCAGCAATTCCTCGTTGCGTAGGTCTGTGATCAACATGTGCCCGGGGGCATGGGTAATCATTAAGGGTGGCTTGCTAGCCAGGGCGGCAGCCTGGGGTGTAACGCCGCAAGCCCAAAAAACAGGTATTTCTCCCGGGTACAAAGGCACCGGGTCCCCATAGTCGGGCTTGTCCAAGTCCCTAATCCCAATCAAGCTAGGGTCGCCCAGATGAATCGGAGCGCCATGCACCGCATGCAGCCGACTGGTGACAGTTATAGCCTGTATGGCCTGGGCGGCTAACATCGGGCGCATACTGACAACAACAGGGCCGTGGAAACGCCCTGCCGGGTGGCAGGCGATGTTAGTGCGATACATCGGTACGTTGCTGCCCAGCTCAATATGACGCACCGGGATAGCGGCAGTCAGCAGCTCGGCCTCGAAGCTAAAGCTACACCCAATTAGGAACCCAACCAGGTCATCTTGCCATAAGGTTGTCAGGTCCAGGACTTCGTCCACCAACTCGCCCTGGCGGTAAACACGGTAACGCGGCAGGTCGGTACGCAGATCAGCCTGGGGCGCAATTCGGCGCAACAATGGGTCGCCGGGGTCAGTTACTTCTAGTACGGGGCAAGGCTTAGGGTTCGCTTGACAGAAGCGAAGAAAGTCAAAGGCCCAATCTGCAGGCAGAATGGCCAGGTTTGCCTGAGCAAAAGGCCCGCACAGTCCGGCAGTTACGTCAGTCCATTCACCTCTGCGGCAGGCCGCGCGTACGTCGGCAGGTAATTGGAACGGCAAAGTATTCACTCCTAGCGGATGCCACTGATGGTAGTCACTTCAATACCGGCATCCTGTAATTTTGCGACAAAGGGGTTAATGCCTATTAGGTCGCTACTGATGTGCCCCGAGATGATGAGCTGCCCTTTTGCTTCCGCACGCAGACGCTGCAAATCAGGGTAAGGAATATGAATGTAGAGCACGGTAGGAATTCCGTGTTCAAAATAGGCGTTAGCTACGGCGTAGCCGCCGTTAGTGAGGGCCCCGTGGGCCACGACAACTTTTCCGGCCGGTGCCTTGGCATCACCCATAGCGATTTCGATCTTGGTAAAGGCGTTGCTGAACTCCGGCAGGGCATTTAAGGCGTCTACCACATCGCCCAGTGTAGCCTGTTGGTTGGCGGCTAGGCAAGAATCTACCGTTTCTTGCATCATACGTCGACCCAGTTCATCTAGCGGGCAGTGAATATTCATGAAGGGCATGTCTAGCAAGCGCGCGATTGACGGATAATGATCATGATTGGCAGACTGGAAGCCCGCGGCCATGCTTTCTGCCCGAGGCCGCACAGCTGCTTCGGCAGCCTCCCTAGGCACACCGGCCTGGGTTAAAAGATCAATGTGGCGAAGATAGACTTGCCAGGCCGGTATAGCTGCAGTTTGCGGTGGATGATGAGCGATAACGGCGTCGTAACCTAGCTGCTTGGCCATAGCCAGTTCCGCCGTACTGATATCAATGCCGAATAACACTTTCTTGATATCTTGGCCGGGATAATAGATGGCGCTATCGCCAGGGACTGCTTGCATCCCCACTAGGTCTAGGGCCATCTGCATGATTGCTTCGGTAGAGAACATGTACTACAGTTCCTTTGAGTTAGTGGT
>CALNBW010000309.1 GCA_937874815.1 uncultured Bacillota bacterium
GGAGGTAGTGGGCGATGTTGGCGGTTTCGGCGGGCTGATTACCCTCCCGAATAAGGGTTATAGTCAGCCTGTTTTAGTGGCTGGCACCGATGGGGTGGGCACAAAACTGATGCTAGCCATTATGGCCGATAAGCATGACACCATTGGCATTGATTGTGTGGCCATGTGTGTCAACGACGTGTTAGTACAGGGAGCTGAACCTCTCTTTTTCCTAGATTATATTGCTTGCGGGCGCTTGATTCCCGAGAAGATAGCCACTTTGGTGGGCGGCGTTGCCGAGGGTTGCCGCCAGGCTGGTTGCGCCCTGATCGGTGGCGAAACAGCAGAGATGCCCGGCATGTATGGGGTCGATGATTACGACCTGGCCGGGTTTGCTGTCGGCGTGGCAGATCGCAACGCCATTATTGACGGCTCCAGCATTCAACCCGGCGATGCCCTGATTGGCCTAGCGTCCAGTGGCTTGCACAGCAACGGTTTTTCCTTGGTGCGTAAGCTGATCCTGGAAGTTGCTGGCCATAAACTAACCGACGTAGTACCCCAACTGGGCACTACTCCATTAGGTGAAATACTGCTTACACCTACGCGTATTTATGTGCGCTCCGTACTCGAACTGCTGCAAAACTTCACCATCAAGGGGATGGCCCATATTACGGGCGGTGGCTTAACCGAGAATGTGCCGCGCATGCTGCCTGCCGGCTGTGCTGCCGCCATCGATTTAACCAGCTGGCAAGTGCCCCCGATCTTCCGTTACCTAGAGCAGCTAGGAAACTTAGCGCCAGAGGATAGCCGTCGCACTTTCAATATGGGCATCGGCATGGCGCTGGTGGTGCCCGCGGCAGAGGCGACGGCCTGCATTGCAGCAGCCAACGCTTTAGGAGAAAGGGCCTGCCTGCTAGGAGAAGTAGTAGCTGGCGATGGGGTGGTCTATCGTGCAGGCTAAACTAGCCGTTCTGGTTTCGGGCAATGGTAGTAATCTGCAGGCGATGATCGATGCCATCGCCTTTGGTCTGCTGCCAGCGGAGATTGCCATTGTGATCAGCTCGCGCTCTGATGCCTATGCCTTAGAGCGCGCCGCACGGGCCGGCATCCCTACGGCAGTGGTGCCGCGCAAAGCCTATGCCGATAACGAAGCCTATAGCGAGGCCTTGCTGGAAGTGTTAGCTCCTTATCAGCCTGATCTGCTGCTTTTAGCCGGCTTTATGTCGGTTTTGAGCGATCGCTTTGTCAATCACTACGCGGGGCGCATCATGAACACTCATCCGGCGCTCATCCCAGCCTTTTGCGGGCCAGGGTTCTACGGCGCGCGCGTGCACCAGGCGGTTCTAGATTATGGGGCCAAGGTGAGTGGAGCTAGCATTATTTTTGTAGAAACGGGTGTAGACACCGGCCCCATTATTCTGCAAGAGGCAGTGCCGGTCTATGATACAGATACGGCGGACTCCTTAGCGGAGCGCGTGTTAGCGGTAGAGCACCGTCTCTACGTGAAGGCCGTTAGATATTATCTTGCTGGCCGGCTGCATATCAGGGGACGAAGAGTATATATTACCCCGGGCGAAGGAGGAGAAAAATGATGATGAAAAGGGCACTACTGAGTGTCTCAGATAAGACGGGCCTAGTGGAGTTCGCCCAGGCCCTAGTGGAACTGGGGGTTGAACTTATTTCCACGGGCGGTACCCACCGTTTGTTAACGGAGCATGGCATTCCCGCGCTGGCGGTCGATGCTGTGACCGAGTTTCCGGAGATGCTAGATGGTCGGGTTAAAACACTACATCCTCATATCCACGGTGGCATCTTAGCGCGGCGTGACCTTAAGGAGCACATGGAGGTATTGGCCGCCCACCAGATCGAACCCATAGATATGGTTGTCTGCAACCTTTATCCTTTTGCTGCTACCATCGCCCGCCCTGATGTCACCCTGGCGGAAGCAATAGAGAACATCGATATTGGGGGGCCGAGCATGGTGCGTTCGGCCGCGAAGAATCATGCGGCAGTAGCGGTAGTGACCGAGCCAGAGCGCTACGGTGAGATCATCGAGTCTCTGCGCCAGTTTGGCGAAGTTCCCCTTAAACTGCGTCAGGAGCTAGCGCTAGCTGCTTTTCGCCATACAGCCCATTATGACGCCATGATTGCCTCTTATCTGGGGCAGCAGTATGCACCAGAGGAGCCGTTGCCAGAAACATTAACCCTAACGTTCCAGCGCCAGCAATCGTTGCGCTACGGCGAGAATCCCCATCAGTCAGCCGCTTTTTATAGCGAGCCAGTGGCTGCAGGGCCATCGCTAGCCAAGGCCCAGCAGCTGCAGGGCAAGGAGCTCTCTTTCTGTAACATTAACGATGCCGATGCCGCGCTTAGCTTAGTGCAAGAGTTTGCTCAACCAGCTGCCGTGGCTGTGAAGCATGCCAACCCCTGTGGTGTAGCCTGTGCTAGCGACATTCTGACGGCCTATCAGCTGGCCCATGATGCAGACCCGGTTTCCATTTTTGGTGGCATTGTGGCCCTCAACCGCCCAGTAGAGGCCGACCTCGCTCGCAAATTGTCCGAGATATTCCTTGATATCATTATTGCTCCCGAGTTTACAGCGGAAGCACAGGCGCTTTTGGGCAAGAAGAAAAATCTACGTCTGTTGGCCGTGGGCCCGTTCGGTTCTGCCAAGCCAACGGGGCTCGATTATCGGCGGGTGGCTGGTGGCCTTTTGGTGCAGACTCCCGACACTATCCTGCCGACGGAGGAACCGTGGCAGACAGTAACCGAGGCGGCAGTGAGCGCCGAGCAGCTAGCTGATCTGCGTTTTGCCTGGCAAGTAGTCAAATACGCCAAATCTAACGCCATAGTTGTGGCTAAACAGGGAGTAACTCTCGGTATCGGCATGGGCCAAGTCAATCGTATTGATGCCGCCAAGCACGCTTTAGCCCACGCCGGCGAAGCCGTGCGGGGTGCGGTGTTAGCGTCCGATGGTCTCTTCCCCTTCCCTGATGTAGTGGAAGCTGCTGCTGCCGCCGGTATCGCCGCCATTGTGCAGCCCGGTGGTTCAGTGCGTGACGCAGAGAGCATCGCTGCTGCTAACCAGCATGGTATTGGCATGATTTTCACTGGCTATCGGCATTTCCGCCACTAGGAGGGAAAGCAACAATGCGCGTTTTACTAGTTGGCAGTGGTGGCCGAGAGCATGCCCTGGCTTGGAGCATCAGCCAAAGCCCTTTACTAACAAAGTTCTACGCTGCACCCGGCAACCCGGGCATCGCTCAGCTAGCCACTTGTTTAGCAATTGCTGCTGATGATGTGGCTGGCCTAGTGCAGGCCGCTACCGATTATGCCATCGATTTGGTAGTGATCGGGCCGGAAGCGCCGCTGGCGCTGGGCTTAGCCGACCGTCTGGCGGCTGTGGGCATTGCCGCTTTTGGCCCTAACCAAGCGGCGGCGCAACTGGAGAGCAGCAAAGCCTGGTCGAAGCAGTTCATGGCCAAGTATGCTATTCCTACAGCGGCTTATCGTGTTTTCCACGATTTTCAGGAGGCTTGGGATTATGCCCAGACTCGTGCTTTCCCGCTAGTAATCAAGGCCTCCGGTTTGGCCGCCGGCAAAGGGGCCGTAATCGTCCAGAGCCCGGCGGAGGCAGAAGCTACTTTGCGGGCGATGCTAGTGGAGCATCACTTTGGCTCCGCCGGCACAGAGGTAGTTATTGAAGACTTTCTGACCGGCCCAGAAGTCACCTTATTGGCACTGGTAGACGGAGAAGACTACCTGATATTGCCGGCGGCACAAGACCATAAGCAGGTCTATGATGGCGACCGCGGCCCTAATACAGGGGGCATGGGTGTTTATTCGCCCGTACCTGCTTTTACCCCAGAGCTAGAGCAAATAGTGGTGCAGCAGATTCTGCAGCCCACGTTGCGGGGCTTAATTAACGAAGGTATTCATTACAGTGGGGTGCTCTATCTGGGGCTCATTCTGACCGAGCAAGGCCCGCGAGTGATTGAATATAACGCCCGTTTTGGCGATCCCGAAACCCAAGTGGTGCTGCCGCGATTAGAAAACGACGTTTTAGAACTATTAGCCGCCTGCGCCTTCAACCAAGCAGGGACAGTCTCTGTTCGGGTCAGTAAACTGGCTGAACAGCGGCTCATGGTCAAGCCGCAAGCCTGTGCTAGCGTGATCATGGCCGCGCCTGGCTACCCAGGCGATTACCCCAAAGGATTGCCAATAGACGGCTTGGCAGCGGCGGAAGCGGCTGGATGCCTCGTGTTTCAAGCTGGCACTAAGCAGGAAAATGGACAACTAGTTTCTAACGGGGGTCGTATCTTGGCCGTTTCGGCCTTAGGCGATAATTTGCAGCAGGCGCTCGAACGGGCCTATGCTGGAGTCGCCCAAGTGCAAATCCCTGGTGCCCACTATCGCTGCGATATCGGGCATAAGGCACTAGGAAGGTAGCAAGGCTATGCGGTTCACTAAAATGCACGGATTAGGCAATGATTTCGTTGTGGTAGAGGCTTGGCAGGGGGTGCCGGCTACCGATCTTTCCCTATTAGCCCGGCAAATTTGTCAGCGCCACCTGGGGGTAGGAGCTGATGGATTAGTTTTCTTATTGCCCTCGCAAGTTGCCGATTTCCGTATGCACATATATAATGCTGATGGCTCCGTAGCCGAGATGTGTGGCAACGCCCTGCGCTGTGTAAGTAAATACGTATATGAACATGGACACTGCCGTCGCCCAGACCTTACGGTAGAGACTCTGGATGGCATAAAGCAAGTCCACCTGGAGTTTGAGGGTTCACAGGTGAGCCGTGTTAAGGTAGACATGGGTTGCCCCGTGCTTGAGCCGGCACGCATTCCGATGCTGACACTCCCTAACCCTGCTGTGGCTGTGCCGCTGGAAGTGCAAGGCCAGCGCTATGCTGTGACAGGCGTTACCGTAGGAGTGCCCCATGCCGTCGTTTTTGTGCCGGACGTAAACGCGGTGGACATAGCCCAGATAGGTTCTAGCTTAGAAACCCATGAGATTTTTCCTCGGGGTACAAATGTGGATTTTGTGCAGGTGCTTAACTCGCGCCGAGTGCTGGCGCGGGTGTGGGAGCGGGGCGCAGGCCTGACCCTGGCCTGTGGTACAGGGGCCTGTGCCGTGGTGGTTGCTGGTGTGCTCAATGGGTTAACGGAAGAGCAGGTTAATGTGGAGCTGCCTGGCGGCACACTGCAAATCCATTGGCCAGACAGGCAGCGTATTTATATGACTGGGCCGGCCACCGAAGTGTTTACGGGTAATTGGCCGCTGGTTCTGTAAAAGGGTGTAATAACGAGCAGGGTCGCCCCTGAACCGGGTTGACCCTGCTTTGTTTATATCTAAATCGTAATAGTATGGTCGGCCTCTGTGAGGCATTCCACAATGCTAAACATGTTGGTTACTTCGCCAATAGCCAACTTATCCTGCAGCTGATAAAAATCGAGGCAGGTGCCGCAGCTCAAGATCTGTACACCCTTCTCTTCGAGATCGTGTAGCTTTGCTAAAACAGCTGAGCCCTGGCACGTGAGCTTAACAGCCGAATTGACAAAGAAGATCTCCCGGGGTAGGAGCGAGCTTTCATTGAGAGCATAAAAAAAGCTCTTCATTAATACTTGGCCTAATGGCTGCTCACCTTCACCGAATAAGTCGCTTTTTACTAGCAGGGTAGTATGTCTTGCGCTCGGTGCTGAACCTGGTAACGTAGCCGCTACAGCGCCTTCGCCTTTTTTTATCTCAATGCGAAAGATCCCGTTTTCTTCGCTCACTAGGGTAGTTAGCCCCATGCTATTGGCCAGTCGTAGTACATTTTCCTTGGCAATTTCGTTATCTACAATAGAAATAAGTGTACCTGTGTCCATATTATCTAGGGCCTTTTTGGTGCGAATAACCGGCTCCGGGCAGGCCAGGCCGCGGTTATCAACAGTTTGCATTTCGTTTCCCTCCAAGTTCGCTGGTTTATGCGTCTTGTTTATAATAAGTATAACTCTGCGTCCAGGAATATGATAGCCCCAAGTCAGGCAGGGCTTAGCCTACTCAATGTCGAAACGAATGGAGTGAGTAATGGTAAGGGATGGTGGGAAGGCATGGCGCAGGGCAAGCTAATTATAGTGGTTGACGACCAAAGGGGTATCCGGTTGTTGCTGGAAGAAGTCCTCGTCCATTATGGCTACAGGGTTGTTACTGCCAGTGATGGGGAAGAGGCCCTTGCTTTAGTGGCTCAGGTGCAGCCTGATTTGGTTCTTCTCGATATGAACATGCCAGGCTTATCTGGCCCGGAAACGCTCCGGGCACTACGCGAGCGGTGGCCTGTTCTGCCTGTAATCATGGTTACAGCTGACGAAGATGATGCCCACTGGGCCACAGTGCAGAAGCTGGGCGTGCAGGGTAGAATAAGTAAGCCTTTTGATCTGGATGACCTAGCTAGAATCGTAGCAGGGTGCCATGCCTAAAAATTGATATATAGAGGTGTAATATGCAATCAGTTCGTCTTAAGCGCTTAGTAACATCAGCATTGCTCGTTGCTCTTTCTGTTATTGCTAGCCGTTTCCTTAGTATTAACACGCCCATCTTACGCATCGGCTTCGGCTGGTTGCCAGTTCTACTGGCAGGTATGCTCCATGGCCCAGGCTGGGGCTTTGTAGTAGGGGCTTTGGCCGACTTCATTGGCGCCATGCTCTTTCCCTTTGGTGCTTATTTTCCCGGCTTTACTCTCTCTGCGGGGCTGTCGGGGGCAATAGCGCCAATACTTTTAGGGCGTAACCGCTGGCGCAGCCCCTATTGGCGGATGTTTGCTGCTATTGCAGTTTCTGAATTTACTACTTCCGTTGTGCTTAATACCTATTGGTTAACTATAATCACCGGCAAAGCAGCCATGGTCCTTTTGCCAGTGCGCGCTTTGAATGCCGCCGTGATGGTGCCGATAATGACCAGCTTGCTATACGCCTTCCGCCAGGCGGCTCTGCGTATCATTCCGCGCAGCTCTGATTAAGGCATTCTCCTGGCGAAAATATGTTCGTAAAGCAGGATTATCGGGCCGCTGAGCAGAAGGTTATATTGTTAAGGTTATATTGATAAGGTTAGGCAAGGGATTCGTTTTCCTCGCAGTAAGGAGGACAAAATGCAGTTATTAGATCAACTTAATCCTGTTCAGCGTCAGGCGGTAACCCATCCATCCGGGCCGCTGTTAATTTTGGCCGGAGCCGGTAGCGGCAAGACGCGCGTGTTGACGCATCGTATTGCTTACTTACTACAAAATTGCGGCGTGCGCCCGCACCAAATAATAGCCATTACCTTCACCAACAAGGCAGCCCGCGAAATGCAGGAGCGGTTAGCAGACCTCGTTCCCAATAGCAAGGGCATGTGGGTGAGCACTTTTCATGCGGCTTGCATGCGGATGCTACGCCGTGATGGTGATAGAGTAGGTTTAGGCAAAAATTTCGTTATCTATGATACTAGTGAGCAGACCGCCTTGATTAGGCAGTGCTTACACGACTTGGGCATTACCCACGATCGCTTTAAGCCGGCTATGGTGCATGCCCTCATTAGCCGTGCTAAGAACAATATGGAGCCGCCAGAAGTATATGAGCGTCAAGCTCGCGACTATGTTGAGGAAACAGTGGCATCCGTCTATAACTTGTACCAGCGCAAACTACTCTTCAATAACGCCGTGGATTTTGATGATTTACTATTGCTGACGGTGGAACTCTTACAGAAAAACGCCGATGTGCGCGAGGGCTACCAGGAACAGTTTAAACATGTCTTGGTGGATGAGTATCAGGATACCAACGGCGCTCAGTACGAGTTAGTGCGTCTTTTGGCAGCCAAACATCGTAACCTAATGGTGGTTAGATCGGAAGAGCACACGTCTGAACTCCAGTCACGTTTCGGAATCTCGTAT
>CALNBW010000310.1 GCA_937874815.1 uncultured Bacillota bacterium
TTCAACCGTCGCTGTCTAAGCACCTTTGATTAGAGGCCCCAATGCGTTTTTCGCAGGACACACGACTTCATTCTAGGTATTAAAGGGTTCATTTCGTCGTTTCTGTAGTTGTTTTTGTGGGTGCTTACAGCAGAACTGCAGGGATTAGGGGTGGCCGGGTAGAACGTTATATGACACTAGACGTCAATGGGCTACTAATCTGGTGAGACAGAGAAATGAGAGGCTGGGAAAAGTATGAATGCAATTATTACAGACAGCTTAACTAAAACCTTTGTCAGCAAAATAGGCCCTATAGAGGCTGTGAAGGATCTTTCCTTGATGATCAAAGCCAATAGCATTTATGGCCTGATCGGTCATAATGGGGCCGGGAAAACGACTGCTTTCATGTTACTAAACACCCTGCTGGAGCCGACACGGGGCTCGGGCTGGATTTTAGGGCTAGACTTGCTCAAGGACCAGAAGCGAATTCGGCAACTAACCGGCCTGCTCACTGAAAACCTACGGCTGTACGATGAACTTACGGTGGAAGAGACCTTGCTGTTTTTTGCTAATCTGTATGGGGCTAGCCCCAACATTCCGGATCTCTTGGAGCGCTTTGAGTTAACCGAGTGGCGCAAGCAGCAGGTTGACCGCCTTTCTACCGGTATGCGCAAGAAAGTGGCCATTCTCTCCGCCTGCATTCATCGCCCGCGCCTGCTCTTTTTGGATGAACCCTTTTCCGGGCTAGACCCGCTGGCCATGCACGGGCTGCGCGATTTTATCAACTACCTGCTGGAATACACAGAGATGACGGTAATCATCGCTTCGCATAACTTGAAGGAGTTGGCCGGCCTTTGCGATGAAGTGGGCATCATGAAGGAGGGCCAGATGGTCATCTCGGGCACCTTAACCAAGATCAAACAAGAATACGGTTTCCACGACTACCTCCAACTACAGGTTGATCGGGTCCCCACTGGTTTGGAGCGCTTAATCACGAACCTAGCCCCGGGCATCATCTCCGTGGCGAATACCCCCGAGAATCTGGACGTGGTGCTAAGAACTCTGCGGGAGCAAAATATTAATGTCATCGATATAGAAAAACAGACAGCGGCGCTGGAAGATATCTACCAGCGGGTCTACCAGGAGGTGGCCCAATGAAGGGTTTCGTGCTCCTGAAAAAAGATATTCGGACTGTATTACGTAATCGCCGGGAATTACTATGGATGATCATAGTGCCATTGGTACTCCTGGCCGCTAATTTTTATCTGCAGGACCAGGCACTAGAAGTGAGGGTAGCTATTGTCGGTGATGAGGCTTTGCTGCCAAGTCTGGAACAGCAGGTGCAGGAAGCAGAAGCGGCCCAGATTAGGCTTGTCATTTGGCCCTTAAGTGAGGCGGAGGCAGCCAAGCGGCTGGAGCAAGGCTCCATCCATGCCTATTTAGTGCTGCAGCCGCAGGTAATCACGATGTATACCAACCTAGCGGAAACCGAGGGCGCTGTCGCGCAGGCCATATTCACGGATATTGTGCGGGATAGCAATCAGCAACTCGCAGTAAAGACCCTGTCAGAACTGGTGGATGATCCTAACAGTGTATTGCTGCCGATCGACTGGCAGGTGGTAGAAGCGAGTCACCCAGTTAATTCTACTGGCCAACTAATATATTCCTCCCTTTTTGTCATTATGGCAGTATTGACGGCCATGAGCTTAGGGCAACAAAGTGTCACCATGGAACGGCATAAGAATACCTTAGTTTCTCTGCGTAAATCTCCCTTAACTGACCGTCAGATCGTCTGGGCCAAGTTAGGTGCCGGTTTGTTTAGCACCTTGTTGCCCTTAGTGGTCATCATTGCTTTAACGGCCGTGATCTTGCCGGCAGATTTTGTTACTGATCCGGTTTTTTACCTGATCATCATCAGTATTAGCTTTAACTCAGTAGCTTTTGGCGTGTTTATCGGTGCTTATGCGCGGGGCAGCAATGAGGGAAATGGGCTGCGCTTTTTACTGACGTTGCCGGCCATGTTTTTGGCTGCGGTACCGGTTGTGCTACCGTTTTGGTTGGACCGCATTAGCAGCATCGTGCCTAGCCTCATTTCGGCGCAGGTGGTACGCGGTTACTTCGCCTCCGGCTATACGCCTACTGCTGGACCAATCGCTTTTCTGTGGTTGACCGGGTTTCTCAGTGTGCAACTAGCAGCTAGTTATTTAGGGCGGGAAGAATAGCCGATATTTCTGCAGAAGAAAGCTGGGATAGAAAATGGAACAGAGACACGGGGGTAGGGAGCAACCATTGACCGCTAGGGCGGTCATTTTTAGCAAAGGCACCTATGCCAACTCAGCAGGCGTTGCTGCCCGGTTGCGCGATGATGATTGGCTCGTCTGCGCCGATGGAGCCCTTGCCCATTTAGTAGACTTGCAGTTATGGCCCGATCTATTGGTCGGGGATTTCGACTCGGTCAGTTTAGATCTGCTGGCGGCAGCGAAAGCCCGTGGTGTGGATATCATCACTTTTCCTCCGGAAAAGGACTACACGGATACGGAGTTAGCTTGGCAAGAGGTGCGGCAACGGGGTTATCGCCAAATTCTAGTTGTAGGGGGTTGGGGAGGCCGCTTGGACCATTCGCTTGCCAATCTTTTGCTTTTCGCTCCCTATGCGGAGCAAGGTTACCGTATCTGCCTGACCGATGGCACGACTGACGCCTATTTCGTTACAGACGAGTTGGTGTTAGAGCGCTGCCAGGATAAGTTGGTGTCAATTATCGCCGTCACGCCTACCGCACAGGGAGTAACGGCCCGCGGCTTTCGTTGGCCCCTTGCTGAGGCCGATTTTCATTGGGGGCAGGGCCTAGGCATCAGTAATATCCCTATCGCTGACACCGTAAGCGTGCAGGTGCGGCAAGGCATCTTGTTGGTCGTGGTTACTCCAGAAGATTAGATTAGGGGGCGAGAAGTTTGCTCAAGCTTGATGTGGCCTTTGTCTTGGAGCTAGTGCCTGCTGACTTAGCAGGGGAACACACAGTTGTTATAGACGTTTTGCGGGCGACCAGTACTATTGTTGCCGCTATGACCGCAGGGGTGCCCTATATTGTGCCGGTAGCAACAGTGGCGGAGGCGGAGGCCTTGGCCGCCGACTATGCTGGGCGCGGTGGTTGTTATTTGGGTGGGGAACGCAATAAGCTGCGTCCTCCCGGGTTTGATTGTGGCAACTCGCCCCTAGAATATCTACAACTAGACGAGGAAAAACCGGTTGTCTTTACTACTACCAATGGCACCCGCGCCCTGAAGCGCGTGCTGGATAGCCAAGTTACACTGATTGGTAGCCTCGGTAACGCGGCGGCTATTGCTAAGGAACTGGCTAGCGTACCGGTTGCCGATGAAGTGCTGCTGGTCTGTTCTGGTACACTAGGGCGCATCGCGGCAGAGGATGTGCTCTGTGCCGGCTTAATTATAGCGGAAATGCAAAACCGCGCCTCAGTGCAATTAACTGATGCGGCGCGGATAGCGTTAGCCAGTTATCAGCAGGTGGCCGGCCATTTGCCTGAGTATTTGCTGCAGACAACGAGTGGCCAGGGCCTTAGCCAATTAGGACTTGCGGGCGATGTGCTGCATGCTGCCCAAATAAACTATAGTATGTTGGTGCCTCGTTATGAAGATGGCCGCATCCTAGTTTAGGTTCAGGGCCTAAATAGGTTGGGGAACAACATCTCCCACCACGGCTTGCCTTCGCTAGGCTGGAACCAACCGCCGCCATGAACCGGGCAACTCTGTTCAGGCGCGAATTCTTGCAGGAAGTATTCTTCCTGACGCAGTTCAGACGGGCAACGGAACGTCGCTTTTTCACCAGAGGCGGTACAGATCTCTAGATGGACAATACCGGCAGGCATAGGTGCTTCCAAGGTGTTAGGCAAGATCCGCTGGGCTTTCCCCATGAAGCGCCCCCAAATGACGCCGGCCAAAGAGCCCCCCCCGATATCTCGCGAGCCGGCGACAATAGGTTGCTCGTAGTCATCGCCACCGAGGTAGACAACTGTCACCAGATCCGGTGTATAGCCAGCTACCCAGGCGCTGTTGACGCGCCCCACACTGTTGCCAGTAGTGCCCGTCTTGGCCGCCGCCCTGGGGTCATTACACCAATTGAGGATTGGTTGCCCGGTGCCCTGGGTAATCACATCCTTCAGAGCATCGGTAATCAGCCAGGCGATACGCTCATCTAAAACCTGCGTCGGCGTGCGCGGTGTAGTGCTTTCCCAAACCTTGTTCTGAGCATCCTTGACATTTCTGATCATAATGGGGTCAACGCGCTGCCCCTGGTTGGCAAAACTGGCGAAAGCGACAGCCAGTTCCAAAGGCGAGATGTCTACCGTGCCCAGCGCTAACGAAAGCACGGCGTCTTGAGCCTGGAGGGGGATGCCTAGGGTTTTGGCTAGCTCGACGACAGGAGTTGGCCCTACGTCGCGCATCACCTTGGCCGCAACAACGTTGTCGGAAACGACGATGGCTTCCCTAACACTCAGATCCCGGTCGTGATACTTGCCGCCGAAGTCCTTTGGCTCCCAAGGTTCCTTTTGGCCCGGAATAGCGAATGCTTCAGGGGCACAGAGAATAGGAGTAGCTAGCGTCACTTTGCCCTGGCGTAATGCTTCTGCATACAGTATGGGTTTAAAGGTAGAGCCCGGGGGGCGCTTGGCATAGACGCGATTATAGGTGCTTTCGCGATAGTTTTTGCCACCCACCATGGCCTTAATTTCGCCAGTTCGTGGATCAATGGCGACTAGGGCCACTTCCGCCAAGGGCTTTCCATCGGCATCGAGGCGTAAAAGACCTTGCTTCACCAGGGATTCTATACCGTCCTTTACAGCTGCTTCTGCAGCAGTTTGTAGTGCGCGGTTAATGGTAGTTTGAACAGTTAAGCCCCCTTTGTAAGCAAACTGGGCTCCATTTAGGTAACGGGCGTCCAAATGGTTGATGATCACACCCCGCACATAGCCGGCTGAAACATCCTGGGGCTTTGCGGGCACCGGCTTTACTTCCTGCTCGTGCGCGAAAACGGTATCGGCCTCTTCTGCGGTGAGCTTGCCTACAGCCACCATGCGATTGAGCACAATCTTTTGGCGTTTGCGAGCTGTCTCAAAGTCGTTAACAGGCGAATAGGCTTCAGGCGCGCGAATAATGCCTGCCAGCATTGCTGCCTGCGACAGCGTCAGGTCGGCCGCATCTTTGCCATAGTAAAAGCGGGCGGCATTCTGAATACCATATAGTCCATGCCCATAATAAATTTGGTTAACATAAAGCTCTAGAATTTCGTCTTTGTTCAGATGTTGCTCCATTTGTAGGGCTAACACAGCTTCTTGTATCTTACGGCTATATTTTTTCTCCAGGGTTAAATAGAGGTTGCGGGCCAGTTGCTGGGTGAGCGTGCTGGCACCTTGAGCTTTCGAGCGTGTCTGGATATTGACCAGAATAGCTTTGCCGAGACGGATGAAATCGATGCCACGGTGTTGGTAAAAGCGGCTATCTTCCACGGCTATCACCGCATCCAGGAAATCTGGGGCGATAGCCGCTAGCGGCACTGGGCGCCGATTCTCTACGTAGATACTGGTGAGCAGCTGCCCGTCATCGGCTAGAACACTAGTAGTGCGCTCGGGCGTTTTTAGTTCAAAGGGCCAGAAGGTAATATAAGCTGCTAGCAGAATAAGTGTAATAGCAAGCAGCGTTACACCACCAGCAAAGAGCCGCTTGAAGAAGCGCTTGGTAGGGCTAGTCTGGGCAACCGGTTGTTCTTTTTCTTTTGCAGTAGGCATGCAATCAGTTCCTTTAACAATAGACTTTGTCTAGCAACGCCGCCGCGCAGCGGCTTGTATTCTAAGTATGGGCATGCTTGGGAAAAACATACAAGGGGTGATAGTGATGAATCTGGAGCAAACAGCACAATCCTTCGAACAAGCTCTGCATACCTGTTGGGAGAAACTACGTATGCAGGCACGCCTGCTCACTGGTAATCGGCAAGAAGCGGAAGACTTGGTGCAAGAAGCGCTAACTAAGGCTTACAGCGCTTGGCCTGGTTTTCGCGGTGAGGCCTCTTTCGCTACCTGGGTGCAGCGCATCATGGCTAATACCTATATAGACTCTTGTCAACGCGACGCCCGTTTGCCCCAGGTTTCCCTTGACGAAAACTGGGCCGTGCTCGAGCAGGTAGAGCCTAACCTGGCAGTCACCGATGACGCCCTGCGGCGGCTAGAGCTGCAGGATCTGCGCCTTTCTCTGGAGCAGGCGCTGGCGCGCCTCCCCGAGCTCTACCGCAATCTGCTTGTGCTTAAGTATATCAAAAATTTGTCCTACGAAGAACTAGCGCAAGCCTTCGAATGCTCCATAGAGTCGGTCCGTTGCCGCCTTTATCGGGCGCGGCAGGCCATGCGCCAACAACTAGTGGACCACGGGGACGTACAACTGTGCCAGTAAAATATTTCCTGAGACTAAAAGGGGGTTGCTCCACGTTTATGTGGGCAACCCCCTAATTTGCTCAGCTATTAAACCTAGCCATTAATGAACTTGTCCATGCGGTCGAGACCTTCTTTGATCTTCTCCATGGAAGTGGCATACGACAAGCGCATATAGCCGGCAGCGCCAAAAGCCGCGCCCGGCACAACTGCTACGTTAGCCTTATCAAGCAAGAGTGCGGCCAACTGCAAATCATCTTTAATCACTTCGCCGCCGATTGTCTTGCCAATAAGCTCCTTCACGTTAGCCATCACATAGAATGCGCCCTGGGGTTTACGGCAAGAGAGCCCCTTAATCTGGTTGACGCGTTCTACCATGAATTCGCGTCGCTTGGAAAACTCTGCAACCATGGCCTTAACGGTTTCCTTGGAACCGTTAAGGCCGGCAACACTAGCCTTCTGGGCAATAGAGTTGGGGTTAGAGGTGGCGTGGCTTTGCATGCTGCTCATGGCTTTAGCAATGTCCACATGGGACGCAGCGTAGCCAATACGCCAGCCGGTCATGGCATAGGCCTTGGACATACCGTTAACGACAACGGTGAAGTCCTTCATTTTCGGTTCAACGGAAGCAATGCTATGATGCTTAATTCCGTCATAGACAAGCTCTTCGTAGATCTCATCGGAGATCACAAACAGGTTGTGCTTTAAGCAGAAGTCGGCAATTGCCTTAAGCTCAGTCTCGTTGTACACCATGCCAGTGGGATTACTGGGGCTATTGAGCATCAGGGCACGAGTCTTATCGGTAACAACGGCCTCTAGATCGGCAACCTGCACTTTGAAGTCGTTCTCTTCTGTTGCTTCTACAAAGACAGGGGTAGCGCCAGCTAGCTTAACCATCTCAGTGTAGCTGACCCAGTAAGGAACCGGGATGATAACCTCATCGCCGTCTTCTACAAGTACCTGAAGTGCGTTGTACAGCGAGTGCTTGGCACCGTTAGAAACAACGATCTGGTCTGGGGTGTAAGTAAGTCCGTTATCACGCTCAAACTTGGCGCAAATGGCAGCCTTGAGGTCTGCAATGCCGGCAGCAGCCGTGTAGCGGGTAAAACCACTGTTGATAGCATCAATACCTGCTTGACAAATATGAGCTGGGGTATCAAAGTCGGGTTCGCCAACGCCAAAACTGATCACGTTGATACCTTGAGCCATCATTTGTTTGGCTTTAGCATCAATGGCTAAAGTGACGGACGGACTAATCTGCTTGGCACGGGTCGATAAGCGCTCTTTCATGCTAGTCACTCCTTCTTTATTTTGGCTGATGTTAGGGAAGCGTATTACGAAAACAATACGCTTGCAGAAACAATACGCTTCTTGTATATTGTATTCTCTATCTAGTTTATATCACCTGCCGGCGATTAGTGCAATGGAGGGAACGCCTGTTACGCTAATTGCGGCGAATAAAGGCGCTTGCGCTGGTAAAAGCTAAAAAAACCTGCAGCTGTAATGCTTTTCTGGTGCTTGCATCCACCGCTTGTCAGTGATATACTAACTCAAATTCGATAAATAGGAAAACGCGATGAGCAAGAAGTTGCTTCTTAAGGTGCAGCGCTAGAGACACGGTGGTTGGTGAAAACCGTGGCGCCAAGAGGTATTCCACTTGTGAGCAGGCCAGGAAACTGGAACCGGGGCAGCCGTTATCTGTAAAAAGCTGGGCCTTACCAGGCCAACCAGGGTGGCACCGCGGTTTTCCCGTCCCTCACAAATATGTGAGGGATTTTTTGATTTTATGCAAGAGGAGGATATCAGGATGTTGGACCCAAGATTTATTCGTGCAAACCCAGAACAAGTGCGGCAAGCCATAGCCAATAAAGGTGTAGACGCCAACGTAGACACCTTCTTAGAGCTAGATGAGCGACGTCGCGGCATTTTAGCGGAGGTCGAACAGCTGAAGAATCAGCGCAATATTGCTTCGCAACAGGTAGCTGAACTAAAGAAAGCAAAACAAGAAGCAACGAGCCTTATTGAAGAGACGCGTGCGCTCGGCCAGCGTATTAAAGAGCTAGATGAAGAATTACGCGACGTTGACGCGGGCATAGAAGCGGAGCTGTTATCCTTGCCCAATATACCGCACCCCAGTGTTCCCGTTGGTCCCGATGAGTCGGAAAACGTTTTTGTGCGCAGCCACGGCGAGCCAACCAAGTTTGCTTTTACCCCGCAGCCCCACTGGGATCTGGCCACTAATCTGGACATTATTGATTGGGAGCGGGGTGCTAAAGTCACCGGTGCCCGTTTCATCGCTTATAAAGGTCTAGGCGCTAAGTTGCATCGCTCCGTAATCAACTTCATGCTGGATGTACATACGCAGCAGCATGGTTATCGGGAAGTTTCGCCGCCTTACATTGTTAACCGCACCAGCATGACTGGCACGGGGCAGTTGCCTAAATTTGAAGACGATGCCTTCAAACTGGCTAACACCGATTATTTTCTTAACCCGACAGCTGAGGTGCCGGTAACCAATTTGCATCGCGATGAAATCTTGGATGCGGAACAGCTTCCTCTTTATTACGTCGCTTATTGTCCATCTTTTAGGCGCGAGGCCGGTTCTGCAGGGCGAGATACCCGTGGCATTATTCGCATGCATCAATTCCATAAGGTGGAGCTAGTCAAATTCACAAGACCGGAAGATAGCTATGCAGAAATGGAGAAGCTAGGCGACGCCGAGCATATTCTACAACTGCTAGGCTTGCCTTACCGAGTGATGCAGATGTGCACGGGCGATTTAGGTTTCACGGCCAGCATGAAATACGACCCAGAAGTCTGGATGCCTAGCTATGATCGCTATGTTGAGATTTCCTCCGTCAGCAATTTTGAGGACTTCCAAGCCAGACGCATCAATATTCGCTACCGCCCCGAGCCGAAAGCGCGCCCGGAATATGTGCATACAATGAATGGCTCCGGCCTCGCTATTGACCGTACGGTGGCCGCCATTTTGGAAAACTATCAGACCGCCGAAGGCGACGTGATTGTCCCCGAGGTTTTGCGCCCGTACATGGGCGTAGAGCGTATCAGCCGCGCTGTCAAATGATGCAATTGACTTTAAGCCGAAATTTGTGCTAAACTTGACGATGCATCACTACTGCGGAGAGATGGCCGAGCGGTTTATGGCGCTGGTCTTGAAAACCAGTGATCCCGCAAGGGACCGGGGGTTCGAATCCCTCTCTCTCCGCCACCCATTTGCTAGCGGTATCGGGCAACTCCAGCGGTAGCAAATGGCTATTGCACAAGGCTGCTTCTGCATGTTACAATAGGTAGGCAATGCGGAGAGGTGGCCGAGTAGGTCGAAGGCGGCCGCCTGCTAAGCGGTTACACGACTAACCTCGTGTCGCGGGTTCGAATCCCGCCCTCTCCGCCACTTCTTATGCGCCCGTAGCTCAGCTGGATAGAGTAACGGACTACGAATCCGGTGGTCGCAGGTTCGAATCCTGCCGGGCGCGCCATTTTTAAGCTTTTCGCATCCGTAGCTCAGGGGATAGAGCAGCGGTTTCCTAAACCGCGTGTCGGGGGTTCGATTCCCTCCGGGTGCGCCATTTGGTGATTAAACTAAGGTGTGCGCTATTTTTTTTGCGCACTATATGCGTTTAGCATAGAAGGTTGTGGTTAGCGATGCGCGAACTCCATGAGGGTTTTATGCGGGTAGCACTTGCCGAAGCACAGCTCGCTTATGATTTAGGAGAAACGCCCATCGGGGCGGTCATTGTGCGTGATGGCGCTATCATCGCTAAGGCACATAACTTACGAGAAACCCGGCGCGAGGCAACGGCCCATGCAGAGCTGTTAGCCATTCGCCAAGCCAACCAGGTCTTAGGTGGCTGGCGACTTACTCGCTGCACTCTGTATGTTACCCTTGAGCCCTGCCCCATGTGCGCTGGAGCCATCGTGCAAGCTAGGATTCCTAGCTTAGTGTTTGGGGCCTATGATCCAAAGGCAGGGGCCTGCGGTAGCCTAATGGATTTGACTCGCGATGAGCGACTCAACCATCAAGTAGAGGTAACCTCAGGTATACTGGCGAATGAAAGCAGCCAGCTTCTACGCCGCTTCTTCGCAGAACTTCGTCAAAACACTTAGCGGAGAGATGGCCGAGTGGTTGAAGGCGTCCGCCTCGAAAGCGGGTGAGCAGTGACCCTGCTCCGTGAGTTCGAATCTCACTCTCTCCGCCAGATAATCTCATAAACAGCAGTGGAGGGGTGGCCGAGTTGGTCGAAGGCGCTCGACTGGAAATCGAGTACACGGCAAAACCGTGTCGCGGGTTCGAATCCCGCCTCCTCCGCCACTAAATACTGATAAAATAAGGCTTTCTGGAAGTGGTCCAGGAAGCCTTTGCTTTTTTAGTGTCAGTGGAATGAGCGTCTTTTTGCATTTTGTTGCGGTTCGGTGTCGGAACAGGTGGCTGCATAAAAGGCTGCAATATTTTGCACGGCTGCAGGATTTCGCTTGGGGCTCGAGAATAAGTAATTAGGCAGTTTCGATGGTTTATGAGGAGACAGAGAATTGAACAGAACGGTGCTTAAAAATAAAGCTAGATCACGGGATAAAACTGAGGCATTTACCGACGAGGATGTTGTTGCAGCTGTCGATGAAATAACGGGATTGATGGCTCAGTACATCAAAGCACAACCAGTTTCATATGCGGCCTCTTGGGTGTTGAGCATGGATAGGTGGTTAAGGATGCGCACTAGTAACTTACTCTCGCGTTATGAGGTCGGTCAGGTTGTTCTTGTCGATCTTGGCCCTGGCTGCTTTCAACCAGAGACTGACTCGCAACATGCCTGTGTGATTTTATGTGTTGAGCCGAACTGGATGCTTGTCGCGCCAATCACCTCACAAAAGTCGCCTGACAATGTCTCGCTGATTGATACTGATAGCAAGGATGTCTATGGGGTGGTGATGATTAAGCAGATTAGGTCAATCTCTAAAAGTCGGGTTATCGCCCCATGGAAGGGGGAATCTGGAAATAAGGTTGTCCTCGATGTTAAGCCGTTTTGGGAAGCCATATTACGGCTGTCTCCAAAGGTAAAAACGCAGGGGTTGAAGGAGCCAGTTGTATAATGTCAGCCGTCCTAAGCATATACTGTAGCATGTATGTTGGGCCGTGGGGCCAGAGTGTTTTGTGGGGGGCTTCTCTCGAGAGGTTCCCAACTTTTCTATTGCGCAAGTAGTTTATTGCCCTGCAGCTGGCTTTCCCATATCGACTTTAGAGATTCAGGCTCTTTATTACCTGACGTTTGGCGTTGACGTAGGAGCCATTACATGATATTATCAGATTGCAGAACATGTAGGACAATTGTCAGAGTGTATTGTAGGTAGATGTTTTCGAATGTCTACCAAGAATGGACGGGCGTGTTGACACCCGTCCATTTTCTTTGTTAAAAATATTCGTCAAGCGACGGCAGGTCGAGGGATACATAGTGTCATAAGATGGCGGCTTTTTGCGTTTTCGTCACTGTTCTGACTAAGGGATTAGCGAAAGCGCGGAATGCATAATGAAGGTTCTGAGGTTGCCGAAAATCGAGGTTGATCCCAAAAAAATCAAGGACGCTGCACAGGTTGTGAAGTCGTAGCTGGCGCAGTTGTGGCGGTAGTAGTCATTGCCGTTAAAACGCAGAAGAAGTAGAAATTAAGGATGTTGGAACGACGTATGCCCCTGTGGTTCCACTTTTCCCCTCACAGCTTTCGCCAGCGGAGCTATTCGCTAAGGTTCGTGAAAAAGGCTATGATTTCAGTATCGCAGTCGGCGTTGTTGAACAGGAAATAGTTTCCCAGTTAAACGCACTTGGGCCTGATGCTTACAAGAAGCCGGGGATTAGCCCTGTCTTTAACCAAACGTATATTAGTGGTTCAGGTCTTAAGATAGTTGGATTTGAAAGAGAGGGCGGATCATTTGGCGAGGAAGGTCATCGCTGTTGGAAATACTCGTATGGCAGAGAGGCCAGTGGCCAAGTGCGCCTTAGAGATGACAAAACCGGGCGGGAAGTCTCTGTGTATCAAACGCTCAAAGAGGAGTTCCCTGATGTAGTTCCAGTAGACTTTGACCCTATGGGGCTTCACGGCCACTCAGATGACCCTATTCGCCCCGGGTTTGCTATGTCCCAATGGGATGCGACCATACCTGGCCACGATGCGGTCCTGTGTCGTACCGTTCATTACACCTGTTCGCATCATGTTAGAGACTACGAAGAACGCCTACCCATACAACCGACCATCAGCTTCTATCCTGTCAACCTGGGTTCCTCCAAAGCTGGAATGAGGCCTTTTGATGACGATTGGCTTGAGGAGCACTTGGGGCAAGGGCACCCTTTCCGGATTCCGCGGTAAAAGGGCTAAGTGCTGAGCATAGCGTCGATTATCTGCTGCCCATGTTCTTGCATGCATAAGACGTCAGAATGGCAGGGCTTTCTGGAATTGATCCAGGAAGCCTTTACTTTCGCCCGGAGGAAGGCATGGTTCGGTTGTCGTCCGCGGCCCGTGGGTGAGCGGGAGGTCCGGGCAAGCAGCGGCCAAATGCTGTCGAACCAGCTGTCCCCCCGTTTCACGGCAATGCTAATATTACCGCGAAGGAGGAATCCTCGTCTTCATGGCGAATATATGTTCGTAGTCTATAACCAAACTATCAACTTCTGGGACAATGCCATTAAGAAAGAAGGTACTGGGAATGCCTACAGCAGAAGCACGATTAAGGCAACTAGCGATGCAGGACGCCCGCCTGATGCGGGTGCTGCGCGCTGCAAGAGAAATTGACCTGCCAGACTGGTATGTGGGAGGGGGGATTATCCGGAATACAGTGTGGGACTATCTGCACGGATATCCAGAAGGGCGTTCACGACTGAGGGACGTGGATCTCGCCTATTTTGACGCTGACGATATCAGCGGCGAGCAAGGCAAGCGGGCCGCTATCGCGTTGTCGGAAATGGCGCCCGAGTTGGAGTGGGATGTTGTCAATCAAGCGGGGGTTCATTTCTGGTATGAGTGCAACTTTGGACACGCTATCGAACCTTACGAGTCGGTTGAAGGGGCCATCGCTACCTGGCCTGAAACAGCAACCTGTGTCGCCGTGCGCCTGTTACCGGATGATGACTTGCTGATATACTCGCCTTACGGGCTGGCGGACCTGTTCAACCTGGTACTGCGCAGAAATCCGCGCCAGGTTTCTGTGGAATTGTTTCGGCAGCGCTATACGGAGAAGCGGATCAAAGAGAAATGGCCCCTAGTGACAATTGTGGATGAGATGCTAGACTGAGACGGAGGGAATGCAGCCCTTTCGCCATTGAACCTAATCTCCCGGTGGGCGCACAATGCAGCACAGGATTTCCACTAACGGTTTAAGGCAGCCATTAAAAGCGGCAACATCGGCTAGTAATAGGGCTTCACTGTCTGCCTCGTGAAGTGCGAGTTCATATCCTGCGTTATTAGCCAATTGCATCAAGAAGATGCGGATGGCGCGCCCGTTACCTTCCCGAAATGGATGAAGGCCATTCAGTTCGGCGGAAAAATACGCTAACCGGTGTGCAAAAGTGGCCTTATCTAGCCCGCATAGATATTCCTCCCGTTTGAGTTGTTCAAATATCGCACGTTGAGAAGAATCTATGTGTATGGCTTGGCAAAACCTGCTATGCCCCTTAGCTAAATTGATGTCGCGCGCCTTTCCGGCGAAGTCGTACAGGTCACCAAATAGCCGTTCGTGAATGCGCTTAAGATGCGTGAAGTCAAAATTGCCTTCTACAGGATTTGCCGCAAGCTCCAAAGTGCGCGCGTGGCAAATAGCAGCTTCGGCCTCCTTTAGTCTGTCCGAATCAGTAATACCAAGCTTATTGCTAAGCACATCTTCTTGTTCAAAATGATACTTATCCATAGCTCAGCGTTTCGAGTAGCGGGCTATATAGCGCTGTACTAGTTCATCAGCGCTCATTTTCCCTTCAAGAATCTGGGCGCTTTCTCGTACAACTTGGTCTGGCACGTGAAATCCTTCCATGCGCGCGTTAAACAAGGCAGACTTCATGATGGCCCTTCGTTTCCTCTGAGAAAGATTTTTCATGACCTGGCCCCCGTCCGAATAGGCTGATAAGTTATTATACCATAGACAGCAGATACATACTCGACTTGAAATCGAGCACACTGACTTGCTGAGCATCCTTGGAAAAGCCAAAAGCTAAAGCCTCCCAAACGTCTATGCTTTGTGACAGGAAGATGTTCTTCGGAACGAGCTTGGCTGGGCACCTTATTAGTAGATTCAGCATTCCACGATAGAAACCACCGCCTAGGGCCTCGGTTCTCCCTGTCGAATCTCGGGGCAATAACTCTCACGCCCCTTAACAGGCTGGTCAGGCGACTTCGCGAAATGGGGTGCGTCTATTCGCTATTTCGGGTTAACATCTCCGAATAGATGAAGTAAGATACATTCGTCAAGCGACGGAGGTCAAGGGACACGCGCATATAAGACGACGACGGGTGGGGGAATGACCATGGTTAAAATGATTATTACGGATTTAGATGGCACGCTGCTCCGAAGTGACAAAACTATCTCCGACTATACCGTCGATGTACTTAGAAGATGTCAAATGGCAGGGATTAAAATAGTGTTTGCTACTGCCAGGTCAACACAAGCAGCTTCAAGGTTCCGCGACAGATTCGCGCCGGATGTATTTGTCGGATATGGTGGGGCACTGGTGATGGCTGGTGAAGAGATAATCCATCGATTTGATATCCCCCCTGAAATAGCAAATCGAATTATAAAAGAATGTCTAGAAACTCCAGAAGTAACAGGTGTTCATGTGATCAACGAGTCGGTGGCTTTGTCTAATAATCCAGAACCAGGTATGACTCATTATCAACGTACGGATTTTTCGCGCGAGAATAGCAATGGTTATTTAAAAATATCGCTGAATGCGAGCGACCCGGTTGCCGTTGAGAATATTGCTGTGCATTTTCCGATGTGCGATATGCTGAGGTACACAGGCGAAGATCTATATCGGTTCGCTAACCGCGACGCGGTAAAATGGAACGCGGTAAAGGCGATAGCCGAGCATTATAGCTATGATACAGGTGATTTCATCGCTTTTGGCGACGACATCAACGACTTAGAAATGATACAGAAATGCGGAACAGGTGTTGCAGTAAAGAATGCCGTCAGTAAGGTTCTGTCAGCGGCAAAATACATTTGTGATACTAACGATAATGATGGCGTGGCAAAATGGATTGAAGAACGAGTACTATAAACGCAAGCGCGCAGCCTTATGCGCGCTGGGCCAGATAGCCCTGGTAACTCATCAAGTTGTTGCATTACATCCCGCTACGATAAGGGGCCGATGGGGTACTGCGTAGGCACGGTTGGCGCGAGCCAGTGCCCAGCAGTACCCCTCGGCCCCTTGCTACCTGCAACAGCCCCTTTTTGCTGGCGCATCGGTATGGGGATAGCCCGCCCTGGGGCTATTTGGCCATCACGGCCTCGATTTCCTCAATTGTTCTCGGTATATTGCGGGAGAGATTTTCGCAACCGCCTTCCGTAACCAGGCAGTTATCTTCGAGGCGGAAGCCGATGCCCCACTCTTCACAGTAGATGCCGATGTCTACACAGAAGATCATACCGGGCTGCAGTGGGCCGCCACGCACAACATCATCGTGCACGTCTAGGCCGACGTGATGCGCCCCACCGTGCCACATCAGCTTGCCGATTTCATCGTAGCTTTCCACCAACCCGAGCTGATGCAGCTGTTCATAGTTATACTCGCGGGCCAGACGGTCCACATCCTCGTGTAACATGCCTGGCTTGATAATTGAGAACATGTAATTGGAGGTGCGCAAGGCGCAATCATAGAGTAGGCGCTGGCGTTCGGTGAACCTGCCGTTGCAGGGCCAGGCGCGCGAGACATCGTTGACCATGCCTTTCCAGCGCGCACCGACATCGTTTAGCACCATATCGCCATCCTGTGCCTGCCCGCTATAAGAGTAGTAATGAATGCAGAAATTGTTCTGGCCGGCGCTGATGATTGGCTGGAATCCTGGCTCTAACACATTATGATCTGTAAGCACATGATCAAAGATTGCCTTGTATTGATACTCCCACATGCCGGGGCGCGAGGCGCGCATCATTGCCTGAATGGCTTCCTCGGTGATGCGGATGGCTTCGCGCATAGCAGCGATTTCACATAGCTGTTTGATTGCCCGCAGGTGGCTGAAATGAAGGTGGATGTTCTTCATAGGGAATGCGGGATATTCTTTCTGACAGCTATGCGCAAAGCGGTGTTCCACATTTGCTGGCTCTTCGGGAGCGAGCTTGGTCAGGTCGAGATAGAGTTGATCAAACTGACCGCTGGTGGCTCGCTGATGAAACTCTCCCTGGAATTGGTCAAGATAGGCGATGCGTTGGATGCCAGAAATGGCAACGGCCTCGTCTGCTTTTAGACGCCTGCCTGACCAGCGTTCGGCGAGCGGATCTGGGTGCCGTAAGTAGAGTGTTTCGGAGACCTTGCCAGCACGTTTCTCCGCTAGTAGAATGATGCCTTCCTCATTACAGCCTGTTGCATAGAGGAAGTTACGGTTGCAGAAAAAGTTGTAATACTGGTCCGCACTCTGGCGGGGAGCGCTTCCCGCGAAAAGCACCAGTAACGAATTATCTTCAACGCCTAGGTAAATACGCTCACGGTTGCCGATATAATAGCTTTGCTCCATGTCGTGATCCTCCTTCG
>CALNBW010000311.1 GCA_937874815.1 uncultured Bacillota bacterium
CTCGAGCTGCATGACCAATTTCTTGAAAGCATTCCCCCTCGCCTCGAAATCTTTGAACATATCAAAGCTGGCGCAGGCCGGTGACAACATCACAGCGCTGCCTGGTCGCGCTTGGCTTTTAGCCCATAGCAGAGCAGCATCGAGGGTGGCAAACTGTTGCATCGGCAAGCTGGTGCCCTGTTTAGCAAGCTCTTGCTCAACCGCCCGGGCAATAGCGGGAGCGGTCTGCCCAATTAGCGCCAAGGCGTCTATACGACCAACAGCAGCTTTGGCCAAAGGTTCAAAGGGGATTTTTTTGTCGTAACCGCCAGCAATCAAGACTACCGGGAATGGTAAGGCTGCTAAGCCTGCATTGGTGCGAGTAGGCGAGCTGGCGATAGAATCGTTATAATAGCGTACGCCATCCAGTTCGCGCACTAGTTCAAGGCGGTGTTCTACACCAGCAAAAGTGGTGGCTACCTGCCGTATTGCTGCTAGTTTCACACCTTTAGCGCGGGCAACGATAGCAGCGGCCATTACGTTCTCAACATTGTGATCTCCGGGCAATTGGAGCTGCTCGGTGGAGCATAAAATCTCCTCTTCCCCATCAACACGTAGAATTATTTGCTCTCCGCGCAGGAATGCACCTAACGCTATCTCTTCTTGGCGGCTAAAGTAATGCACTTTGCCCGCCGTCAAATTGGCTAGTTCTTTTGTTGATTTGTTATCCCAATTTAAGACTGCAATATCGTCTGCCCCTTGTGTACGCAGGACGTTTGTTTTTGCCTGCACATACTCATCAAAAGAAAGATGGTAATCAAGATGATTGGGGCTTAGGTTCGTTATCACCGCCGTCTGCGGACTGGTTGTTGTCGTCATCAGCTGAAAACTACTGAGCTCGAGGACTATCTCTGCACTACTCGGGATGCGGAGCACACCTTCAATAAGGGAGTTGCCGATGTTGCCACCCAGGAAAACCTGCCTACCATCAGCCCGTAGCATTTCACTAATCAAAGTAGTGGTAGTAGTTTTGCCGTCGCTACCAGTGATACCGGTGATCGGGGCGGCAGCCAAGGCAAACACCAGCTCAATTTCGCTAGATAAACGGGCACCCCGCGCAACAGCCTGTTGTAGCTCCGGCAGGTCGGGCCGCATGAAAGGCGTGCGAAAGAGAACCTGACAATCAGCGAGATGTGCTAAGTAATCGGGGCCTAAGCGCAATTCTAGGGGAATCCCGTGCAGTTCTGCCAAAACCTCCTGCAACTTACTGGCCTCTTTCTGGTCGCAGGCGACTATTTGACAGCCCAAATGGTGCAAAAAACGAATTAACGGCACCCCGCTTCGTAGGCCGAGGCCTAGCACCCCTACTTTTTTGCCTTTAAGTTCGTCGATTACTGTCTGCTGTCTGCTCGTGAGCATGATTGCCCCTCCTTCGATATGTATAAGAATAACCAATATATTGTGTAAGATACAGGTAAAAGGCTGCCCCTAACACCAGGGGCAGCCTTTTACCTGCAAAGAAGCTAAATTTCCTCCGGTTCAAGCGGTATGATTATGGCTGCCACGATGTAAGCTACAAGGCCTGTGCCATAAAGCAGAACTGTAAGCGCCCAGAGCAAGCGAATGATGGTCACATCAATATCAAAGTAGGTAGCAAGACCACCACAAACCCCGGCTAGGTTTTTGACCCGTCGCGATCGATACAGTTTCTTTACCAAATTAACGCACCCTCCCCCTTTGCCCTTACTGCATCATATAGTAACGTGCTATGGTATATTACGTTCCTGGTAGCAGTTGCAGTGTCTGTTCTAGCAATTTGAGAGCACATTCTGGATACGATGCCGCTAACAAGCCAGCGGCGAAAAGGACATGGGCAGCATCGCATTGAAAACTAGCCTCACTTGGTTTCATCAACTGTAATTCTCCAGCCTGCTGTAAAGCTCCTGCTAAGATGAAGCCGGGGTTACGGCTAAATTTGATCGCGCCCCCGATACCTATAATTTGGCGCACAGAACTTAGATCTTTACCTCTGAGTAGATAGCTACGCCCCTGCGGTGTTGCTACGGTCTCCACAAAGCCCACATGGCGATTAACTGCCTGTTGTACACAGGCGCGTGCCAATAGTTGCTCCTGAGCTGCCTCCAACTCGTTTGCCGGCAACCACTCCGCCTGCGAGGCCGTAGTCGCAAAGCTGGGCCAATCGCAGGCCGGCAGATCTGCTGCCCGCGTTAGCTGGGACAAAAGTGGAGTTGCAGCACTAATTGCAGTGCCGGCGCTGCTACGCATGCCTAGATCAGCTTCAACTGTACGATGGGCATATGGCGGCATCAGGCCAACGCTCTGCATTGTATCATCCAGTGAACAACCAGAGGCTATGGAATAAACGTCGGTCGTGGCCCCGCCTAAATCGATGGCTATCAGCTCGCCCCATTTGGTCGCGTACAGCTTTAAACCTGCAAGCACAGCAGCTGGGGTAGGCATAACGACCTCGCCTAAGGTCGCCTCTAGCTCGGTTAGGCCTTTAGCAAGAACAATGCGGCTCAAGAATAGCTCTCGAATCACCTGCCGAGCGCTATCTACCTCGAGGCGGCCTAAACGGGGGAGCACATTGCCGGCAACTTTGCAGGGGAAACTGGCCTCCTGCAGAATTGCCTGTGCCTCGGCCGCTGCCTCCCGATTACCTGCAATAACTATAGCTGTCTCCAGCTTAACCGTCGCCAAGCTTTTGGCGTTGGCTATTAAGTTCTCTCTATCTCCCCCATCGGTGCCACCAACCAAAAGGATGATGTCGGGGGCGAGCCTGCGAATTTCTTGCAGGTCGTTGTCTAAAAGGCGATGCCCATAGACCTTTAACACTTTAGCTCCTGCGCCTAAAGCAGCCATGCGCGCCGCTTCGCCGGTTAGCTCTGGTACTAGCCCCACAGCCACCAGACGCAAGCCGCCGGCGGCGCTGCTTGCCGCCCGCCGCACGCCAAACTGAATGCCCGGCGGCAACTGCGGCTGCAGTTCATCCCAGGCTTGGTCAACCCCGCGCCTAATGTTTTCTTGATCTGTCAACACCGCGCTGGTCCCAAGCAGGGTTGCACGATCAAGGTCTACGGCGCAGAGCTTGGTATAGGTACTGCCGACATCAGCTAAGAGAGCAAACATGTCTTACTGCAGAGCCAGCCTTTGCAGGCGTTCTCTTTCTGTCAGCGGCCGCCCCGTATCGGGATCAATAGCTACACATGCGCCGTTAATTAACCGGGTTTGCAGGAGCCCCTTGGCCACGCCGCTGCCGGCCAAATGGGGCGCATCTAGGATGCCGGCGCGAATGGCCGCGACCAGCACCTCGGGATCACTACCGAGGCTATCAGCTGGGTTGCCGAGATGACCGATTGCTGCTAGCAACTCCTGCGCTTCAGCTAGCAGTTCATTTTTGCGGGCAATGATTGCCGGATCGTGGTCGATTTGGGGCAAGCCATCAATGGCGTTATGGAGCATGCCAGCCACAATCTCGCAGCTTTCTATTACATCTGTAGCAGTGGCCACATGGTCGGCTTCACAAAAGCCGACAACGTGTATGATATCAGGCTGCAGGGAAAGTGCCAAATGCATTGATGATGCCAGCTGTCCTTTGGCCTGATTCAAGTTGGCAGAGAAACTGGCCAAACCGCTACGCACCTGGGTATAGCTTTGAAAATTAGCATCATGTAGTGAGGCAAGGAGCTCCTTTTTGGCCAGCATCTTGGCGAAATCCTGGTTATACCAGGTGCCGTTTGGGGTGTTGAACATATATTGGGCTACATAATGCTGCACACCCTGATGCTTGGCGAAAGCAGCAGCCAAATAGGCCATGACAACCGCAATGGTATCACTGGCCTCCCGCAGACTCCAATGATGCGCCTCGTTCACTTCCACTGGCAGACCACGCTGGGCATACCAGGCTATGGCGGCCAGGTTCTCGGCAATGGCGGTTGCTAGCGGACGGGACGAGCGCCCGTCTAGCTCACTGTACCAACACAGGGGTATGGCCCCCCATGCGTTACGCAATGTTGTCGTTGCTAGCTCGGCCCATTGCAGTAGATCACGGGTGCCGGCATAAATACGCAGCAATGGATAGTTGCCGGTACGGCTAGCAGCATACAAGGCCTCCAGGTCTTCTACTTTTCGCACCGGTACGCCGCCTGCGCCCGACTGGCGTGGGTCCATTGCTTCCGGCCGAAAGAAGCTGGCCTGGGCGTTCTGATCAGGCCCAATGGAAATAACGTCGAGAACTTTGGCCTCGGCGATCTGCTTGATACCAGCTAATGTATCGGCCAAGGTAGGCAGGCCGAAATGGTGCCGCAGTAAAGGATAGGGGCGCTTGGCCGCTAGACGCGGTATTAGCTGATGAGGGTAGCGCTCCACTAGTGGCTGCCGATCGCGCCCTTGCAGATAAGCAATGGTCTCATCGATGCTTTCTAGTCCAGAAAAGCAACGATAAAAGAGGCCGGTCTGGGCCGCTGCAGCTGCGGCTGGCGGAGTGCCGCCAAAAATCAACTCGATGTTGCCTAAGCCAACCTCGATAAGCGCATCATGCAGTTCCTGCACCAGGGCGGGAACTAATTCCGGCGTCAGGCGATAGCTGACTGCCAATATATCTGGCCGATACTCTTGCGCCGCCTGCACTATGCCCTCTAAGCCCATGGCTGGGCCCAAAAACTCCGTATCGTACCCCTGCTCTTCGGCCAAACGCAAGAAGCGTAAGGTACCTGCCACATGCACATCATGGCCGAGAGGAGCTCCTAAGATTTTGCGTTTCCCCTGACTCATGCCAGACCCCCTTCCATAACGAAGCGGCGAATTTCCTTTGCTGTTAACCCCGCAATGCCCATTCTTTCTACCGTGCGTCCTTCCTGCCAATAGTCCTCCCCGATTAATAAGGAACCGAGATGCACCATGGAACGGATCGTAGGTGTTGGCACTGCTAACAGATCGCCCAAAGCAGCAATCGGTACCAAGCTCATGGGCACGTCTTCAGTAAGATAGCGGTGATAAATACCCGTGGGGGCCTTGATGCCTTTATAGCCGTGGTTGTTCTGAATAGCCTCGTAAAGGGTACGCCCAACCGCGTCGTAGGCCACGTAAAGCCAGTTACGGGCGCTCATTGCTGGGATACCCAAAGCTGCCGCCACCGCAACGCGCTCGGCATCCATTGTTTCTAGCACTTTTGCCACTGTGGGTGTAACGCCATCCATATAAAAATCAAAATCGCCGCGGGTTGCCTCGATGCGGGCCGCGTTTAATATAACCAAGCCGGGGTGAAAGATGGCTCCGATGTTGTCTAGGCTAGTTTTAAGTACATTATCACCGGGGACAAACTGGGGCATGGCCACCCGCAAAGCATTTACCACTTGAGCGGTATGATGACCAGGCAGAGCCGCCACCGGGATGCTATTCTTGATGCCGTAAATTGTGACTTGGGCGGGGTTATTGTTGCGTGCTGCATAGATTAAGGTCTGGGCCTCGGCTATCGTTACCTCAGCCTTGGTTCCGCAAGAAGTAATCACGTGCAGAAACTCTAAAGCGCCGCCAGTGCGCCCGGGATGCAACACTACAATCTGCCCATCACGCAGATAGGGCGCGGCTTCTGTAGCCATATAACGGTGGGCATCGGCAGGCACTACCACCATGATGATGTCAGCATCGGCTATGGCCTCCTGCATATTGCTAGTCGCTACCTCGATGGGACCAAAACCATTTACTACGCCATTAAGCGTAACGCCACCGCTATGGCGTATTGGTTCTAAACGCTCATCGGTACGGTTGTAGAGGGAAACCTGGTAACCCAAATAGGCCAGATGCCCTGCCATGGCTTGTCCACCATGACCAGCTCCCAAAACAGCGAAACGCGGGGGATTGTGCGGAAGGGTATTAACTACGGTTGGCTGGAAAGCAACAGAACTCATTACCAAAAGATCACCTTCCTTTAATTTGGTATGGCTAAGCCCTACATTATGCAGGTTACAGATAATTTATTATAACAAGATATTAACTTGGCTGTAAAGTTTATTATCACCCGGCTCGGTTAAACCCGCTTGACAAACGCCGCACCTTGTTCTATTGTATTAAGTGCCTAATACAATAAGACGGAGGATGACAGGGAGTGAGCAGGTGAAGCCAAACTTTGATCCAGCGATACCGATTTACACCCAGATAGTCGATAGGTTTAAGCAGCTAATCCTCAGTGGAGAATACGGCCCTGGGGAGAAAGTGCCGCCAGTACGAGAACTAGCGCTGGAGCTGGGCGTAAACCCCAACACGTTACAGCGTGCGCTGAGCGAGCTGGAGCGAGAGGGATTGCTGTACACGGAACGAACTACAGGCCGTTTCGTGACCAACGACGCCGCACTAATTGCTGCATTACGGGAGGAGTTAATTGCATCTATGGTGGAAGTGTTTCTCGAGGGACTAGGGGCCCTAGGGTGTTCGCTAGCCGATGTTGAACGCCTGATCAAGAGATATGGAGGAGAGATGAAATGAGCGAATCATTGTTGGAAGTCAAAAATGTTTCAAAGCGCTATGGGCAGCAAATGGCCTTGGACAACGTGTCTTTCAGTGTGGCACCGGGACACATCACTGGGCTACTGGGCCCCAACGGGAGCGGCAAGACGACGATGATTAAGATCATCATTGGCTTGCTGGCCGACTACACGGGGGAGGTCCGCATCTGCGGGCATCATCCGGGGAAAGAATCCAAGAAACTGGTCAGTTATCTACCGGACAAAATGGCACTGCCCGCCTGGCTGGTGGTGCGTGAGGCACTGGAGCTATATACCAGCTTCTTTGCCGACTTTCAGCCGACGCGGGCCCATGATCTGCTGCATTCTCTCAATGTGCCACAAGATAAGCGCATCAGCGAACTGTCTAAGGGAATGCAGGAGAAACTGATGTTGGTGCTGACGATGGCCCGCCGCGCCAAAATCTATGTGCTGGATGAGCCGTTGGCAGGCGTGGACCCTGCCGCCCGCGACTTGATTCTCTCCACCATTCTCGATAATTTCGGGGAGGATAGTTCCATTCTGCTGTCCACCCATATTATCTCTGATGTGGAAACCATCTTCGACGAAGTGCTTTTTCTTAAGGCCGGTGTGGTCGACCTGCAGGGAGAGGCCGAGGTCTTGCGCAGCCAGCACGGTAAATCAATCGATCAGCTATTCAGGGAGGTATATAGATGTTAGCTAAACTGATCAAGTTGGATCTCCGCTTTGCCTACAAGCAGTTTCTGGCTATGGCGGCTCTGCTATTGCTCGTGGGGATATTCGGCCCCATTATGAACATAAGCGTCTTGAAGTTCGGCTTGCCACTCATCTTCACCATCACCTTTTCCGTCATCCCTGTGCTCAGTATCTGGTTAGTAGTGCAGCATTTCCAGCGTAACCTCTTCGGTCACGAGGGGTATCTCATGTTCAGTCTGCCAGTGAGCGCCGGACAATTGCTATTTTCTAAAATTATCACCACGGTGCTCTGGTTTAACCTGATGTTATTTTCGGCCTTAGCTTTGGTTATTCTGTTACTGCGGCCGGAGGTATCGCTGCGGGTCGTCATGGCAGACCTCTTGACTTGGGAAGCAATCCAGACAGGGCTGCGGGTTCTTCTTCTAATCAACGTCAACGTGCTGCCCCTGATCTTAGCCATTTTTATGGGCATCGCCCTCGGCACGGTGGCCGTACGCAATAAAAAGCTAGGCTCTTTCTGGGGAAATGTTATCGCCATAGTCGGCATCGCCCTGTTTATCTGGTGTTGCATCAAGCTATCGGCTTGGACATATCTGGACCTGACCTCGGAAGCCCAGTTGTTTATATCAATTACGGTTGCAGCTTCCCAGTGGCTTAACATAGCAACCTCAGCCGTGTTCTGCACTTTGTTCTTCGGCGTAACAACGTATATCATGCGGCACCGCCTGAACCTGGGCTAGCGCCCCAAGCGGGGCTGTCGCAAAGGGCCGAGGGGTACTGCTAGGCACAGGCTGACGCCAATCGTGCCTACGCAGTACCCCATCGGCCCCCTACCATAGCGGGAGTATAACAGCCCCTACACATACCCCGCATTCTTGGGGCGCCCGTAGGGGCGAGATCCTATCTCGCCCGGGCCGGATAGGATCCGGCCCCTACAAAGCCAACAAAATATTAGCAGAGATAACCCAAACGACGCCCCGTCTTTAGCCCCGCAACTGGTCAAAGACCTCATAGAGCACCACACTAGTGGCTACCGCCAAGTTAAGGGAGTCGGCCCGCCCTACCATAGGGATGCTCACCAGTTGATCACAGGCCGCCATCAGGGCCGGGGATAAGCCTTGCCGTTCGCTACCGCTAAGCAACACCATGGGCTTGGTATAACGCGCTTGCCGATAGTGACAATTGGCAGCCCCCGATGTACCGATCACAGGAACACTAGCGGCTGACCGCCATTTCACAAAATCCGCCTCACTCGTTTTCATTAATTGTAGAGCGAATAGTGACCCCATGCTGCCGCGCACTGCTGCCGGATCATAGGGGTCAGTGCAATTGCCAATTAGAATCATTCCTCCGCAACCAACCGCATCAGCAGTGCGCATTATGCTGCCGAGATTGCCTGGATCTTGCACCTCAGCCAGGGCTACCCAAACTGCTGACGGGGAGAATTCCAGGGATAAATTCTGCCAACCTTGGCTAACCACTGCACCAAGACCCTGGGGGCCATCCTTCGCAGACAGACTGGCGAAAACCGCGGGAGTTACCTGTATGCTCGGCACCCCCTTGTGGGTGAGTGTGGCGACTAGATCTAGGGCAAATTGGCTAGTGAGCAAGTCCGGCGCAATAACGAGAAGCTCTATGGGAGCTGCTTGCTGTGCCGCCTCCGCTACCAAGCGAATGCCCTCAACCCAAAATTGCCCCTGCTGCTCACGCCCCTTGCGCGTGCGCAAGCTGCGTATTGTTTTAATAGTGGCATTACTGGTGCTAGAGATCAGCATCGCGTCACACATCCTTTCTATCTCCTTCACAGCTTACCATGTAGTCCATAGAAGATGAAGAAGAACTGCGAGGTGTTTGCTTAGAGCACAGGAGCAGGCTCCAATCGTGCTTACTGCAGACACCTCGCAGCTCTATGACATTGCACCTTCCCCGCAACACGCTAATGGCAATTGTTCTTTAACGACCTAGAAACTGGGCCTGACGTTTCTCCAGGAAAGCGCCCATGCCTTCCTTCTGGTCATGGGTAGCAAAACAGGCAGCGAAATGCTCTGCCTCCACAGTCAGTCCCTCTGCCAAGGGCAAGTCTGCCCCCGCATCCACGGCAGTTTTCAAGTGACGCATAATAATCGCGCTATGTTTAGCGATGTCGTTAGCCAGGGCGAAAGCGGCGTCTAGCAATGCTTCAGGAGGCAGCACCCGACTAACTAATCCTAGGGCCAGCGCCTCGTTGGCACCAATTGTGGTGCCAGTAAACAGCATCTCCTTAGCCCGCGCACTGCCAATAAGGCGCGGCAAGCGCTGGGTGGCACCGAAGCCGGGAATAATCCCGAGGCCGATTTCGGGCTGGCCCAATTTCGCCTTATCTGAGGCCAAACGCAGGTCACAGGCTAAGGCCAGTTCTAACCCGCCGCCCAAGGCAAAGCCGTTAATTGCAGCAATGCTCGGCTGAGGTAGCGCTGCTAGCTTGGAAAAAATGCGCTGCCCCAACAGGGCAAACTCCTTGGCCTGCTCAGATGCCATCTGGTGCATAGCAGCGATATCTGCCCCAGCAATGAAGGCGCGTCCACTCCCAGTGATCACTAGCACCTTGATTTTTTGATCATTAGCAATCTGGGTTAGCAGTTCGTCCAGCTCCAGCAAAAGAGGCTCATTGAGAGCGTTTAGCGCTTCCGGCCGCGCAATTGTCAGTAAACCTACCCCGTTATCTTTTAACTCCAGGTTTAGAAACTCCATCCTTATCCTCCTCCCTTTGCTGGGCTACTTGCGGTCATACGTGTAGAAACCGCGGCCAGTTTTTCGGCCCAAATATCCGGCCGCAACCATCTGCCGCAATAAGGGGCAAGGACGGTATTTGTCGTCGCCCAGATCCTTATGCAAGACCTCCATAATCGATAAGCACACATCCAACCCAACCAGATCGGCTAAGGCCAGAGGGCCCATAGGATGGTTTGCTCCCAGTTTCATTGTGGTATCGATCGCGTCGGCCGTTGCTACCCCTTCCATCAAACAGAACACAGCTTCGTTAATCATGGGGATCAGCATGCGGTTCACAGCGAAGCCGGGGGCATCGTTGATCTCCACAGGGGTTTTGCCCAACAGCTCAGCTACTGCCTTAGTTTGTTGCACTACTTCTGCGCTCGTAGCTAGGCCTTTAACCACCTCCACCAATTGCATGAGGGGCACGGGGTTGAAGAAATGCATGCCAATAACCGACTGCGGCCGCTTAGTGTAAGAAGCAAGTTTTGTAATTGAGATAGAAGAGGTATTGCTGGCAAGGATAGCATGGGCCGGCGCTATCTGGTCGAGTTCGATAAAGATTCCTTTCTTAACCTCGAGGTTCTCAGTGGCCGCTTCAATAATTAGATCCGCTTGAGCCGCTACATCCAGATCAACCATAGGGGTAATGTTTGCCAGAATTTTCGCCTGTAGCTCTGCACTGAGGCGGCCCCGCTCGACGTTCCGCTGTAACTGTCCGGCCAGCCTCTCCAGAGCCCGCTGCAGATACTGCTCATTGATATCTGCAAGTATAACTTTGAAGTCAGACTGAGCGGCTACTTGGGCAATGCCGCTCCCCATCTGCCCAGCACCGACGATCATGATGGTCTTAATCTGCATAATACTCCTCCTCCTAATCGAATCATTGCCTGCTATAAGTTTCTGCCTGAGGCTGCTAAGTTCCTGCTTTTTGATAAATTGGGGCGAGTAGTTACAGAATCTTTTATTATCCACCGGCAACCGAAATATATGCTATACTTGCGTTGCACAAGCGGTGCAACCGTCAGTTTATTGCTCGCGACGCAAAAGCGTTGCTAGGAGGTCGATGACATGGACAACCAGAACCTGAACAAAGTCAGTCCCCCCAGTATTACCAAGTTATTCTGGATTTTCTTCCGCGTTGGTGCCTTTACCTTTGGCGGCGGTTATGCCATGCTGCCCATTATTCAAAGAGAGCTAGTAGACAAACAAGGTTGGCTAGAAGAGGAAGATTTTATTGACATGATCGGTATCACCCAGTCTGCTCCTGGCCCCGTTGCCGTCAACTCAGCCATCTATCTAGGCTACCGTCTCAGCGGATTAGGTGGAGCCCTGAGCTCGGTTATAGGGGCTGTGTTACCTTCGCTGTTAACTATTATGGCAATCGCCTGGGCTCTCAGCCAATATAACCTGGATTTGCTGAATCATGCTTTTGCTGGGGTCCGACCAACGGTGGTTTCCCTGATTACCTATGCGGCTTGGACGATGGGTAAGAAAACCTTGAAAACGCCGACAAAGGTTGTTATGGCTGTTGTTGCGGCCGTACTGATTGTCGTGCTCGATTTGCACCCCGTATGGCTGATTCTGGGCGGTGCCTTGCTGGGACTCAGCTTCAATAGTCGCACCCGCCAAGGGGGTGCTCAATCATGATTTACTGGCAACTGTTTTATACTTTCGCTTTTATCGGCTCTTTAGCCTTCGGCGGGGGCTACGTCATGATTCCTTTAATTGATAGCCAGGTGGTGGAACAGCTCGGCTGGCTCACCAGCATGGAATTTGCTGACATAGTAGCCATTGCGGAGATGACTCCTGGCCCCATCGCTATCAACACCGCCACCTTTGTCGGCTTTAAGATGGGAGGGCCAATAGGGTCCATTATTGCAACTATCGGCGTAGTAGTGCCTTCGTTTATCATCGTGATGATCCTAGCCAAGCTGGTGGCCCGTTATAGCAACTCCCCTTATCTACAGTCCGCTCTAGGCGGTATCCGCCCTGTAGTGGTGGGCCTAATTGCTAGTGCCGCCTGGACCTTCGGTGCCAAGACCTTGATTGACGTGAAATCATGGATCATAGCCGGGGTGATGCTCTTAGCCTTGGCCAAAACCAAGATTAATCCTATCCTGCTTATTGTGGCATCATTTGCTCTCGGTATTCTGTTTTTCTAGAAGTGGCTGGCGACCTCACAAGCACGAAACTCGGGCCTACCTCATAAACTGGGGTGGGCCCTTCTGCGTCTAAGCCAGCCCTGCTTTGGAGGAGAGTTTATGCCAACTGGTCTTTTTTCTTCGCGGTGCCCAATCGCTAGCTATGAGCAGGAAGAACTGCTAAAGCAATTTACTACTTTGGCCGAAGCAACTGGTGGCCAACTTGACCCACAAGCCCTGCGACTTAGCGAGCGCATGCAGACATTAATAAGCAATCTACGGTGGCACAACCTCACTGGAAATATCCACTTGCGGCGCAGCTGGGCTACAGTAGTGGAAATCCGTCTCCACTTGCCCAAGCCGGTTAGTGGACAAGTGCGTCTAGGTAACGTCTACGGTGAAACATCTGGCACCCCGCTAATGGGCGCTCCTCGTCTAGAATCAAACTGGCCGACAACGAGCTTATCAGAGCTTTTCCCTCCCAACAGGTACTGGCAATTAGCCTCAGCCCGGGAACCCTTCATGTTACTCATTCAGCATAACGGGATCAGCCTTAACACCTACCGCTTTTACCAGAGCGATTTTTACCTAGCCGCGCTCACTTATTTAGCGGGGCTGGCGGAACAGGTCATGCTCCTTCATCCCCCACTGCAACAATGTTCTTCGCGTATTACTCAGGTACAATTGCCCTGGATGAAAGAAATCCCTTAAGCTGGTGCATGCCCCGAATTATGTCGAAGTAGGGTGGACAACCTCAAAGTGCTGGGGTATCATGGGATAGATTAAAAAATTCCGCTTTCGGGGAGGTTCGATGACGAATGGTTGCCCAGCTTAAGGTCTTCGCGGGACGCTCCACGGAACCACTAGCAGCCGAAATCTGCCAGCACCTAGGTATTGACCTAGGCAAGCGGGAGATTATCCAGTTCAGTAACGACAACACCTTCGTTAAGATTAACGAAAACGTGCGCGAGTGCGATGTTTTCGTCGTGCAGACATCTTGTCCGCCTGTCAACCATAACCTAATGGAACTACTGATTATGATTGACGCGCTGAGTAGGGCGTCAGCACACCGCATTACTGCGGTACTGCCTTTCTACCCGTACGGTCGCTCAGATAAAAAAGACCAACCGCGCATCCCCATCACTGCCCGCTTAGTAGCCGATCTGCTGACTACAGCCGGGGCTGATCGCGTAGTCGCGGTTGACCTGCATTCGCCCCAAATTCAAGGATTCTTCACTATCCCCCTTGACCATCTCACTGCCGCAGATATGCTCTGCAAGTACCTAGAGAACAAGCACATCGCTGACTTAGTGGTCGTGGCCACCGATGCCGGTGGTGCCAAGAAGGCTTCTGTCTATGCCAAATGGCTAAAGGCACCGCTAGCCATCATGGACAAGCGGCGCAATGGCAACGATGATCAGGCACAGATTACGCATTTTATCGGCGATGTAAAAGATAAGAATGTAGTTATCCTAGACGATGAAATCGACACGGCGGGCACTGTGCAAGAGACTGTAAAAGCCTTACGGGCCGCTGGTGCCAAGGATATTTATGTCGGTTGCAGCCACCCAGTGTTTTCGGGTCCAGCTGTCGAACGTTTGCTTGCTTCAGACATTAAGGAAATAGTGACCACTAATACACTGCCAACGGATCATGCTAAAGCTCTGCCTAACCTGACTGTACTCTCGGTTGCTCCCATTATCGCCGAGACTATTCGCCGTATTAACCATGGAGAGTCGGTAAGCACGCTCTTCCGTAGTTAGCGAATGGATCAACTTGCCCTACAGCGCCGCTACGGCGATGAACAAGTATTAGTTATCCCGGCTGCCAGCGTGGAACATTTAGCCCACGGCTTACAGCCCCAGACCAATTTGGCTTACGCGCAACCCAGCTTCATCTATCGCTATCAGGCGGAAGGGAATCCGGAATGGCGGCAACTAATACCATATATTGTGCTGCGCCAGGCCGACAACGTCTGGCTCACGCGACGCCTCAGCACACAAGGAGAAAGCCGCCTCCATAACCTGTTTTCGCTGGGCGTGGGAGGGCATATCAACCCTGTTGACGCCACAGGTGCATCACCGCTCATGGCTGCACTCCACCGCGAATTAGAAGAAGAATTATATCTCGATAATTGGCACCCTACTAACCTAGAACCAATAGCGCTGATCAATGATCTGACAAACGCTGTCAGTCGCGACCATCTCGGTGTCGTGTTTGTCCTAGAAGTACCACCAACGGCGAAAGTGTCCGTGCGCGAGCGAGATAAAATGCAGGGCCAATGGGTGCAGATGGCTGAGGTCCGCAAACGCTATTATGAACAGCTAGAGAGTTGGTCCCAGTTAGTCCTTGTATACTTGGAGAAGGCCTGTAACTAGGCCTTCTCTTGTTTTATGCAGAAATATCGTTTTTGGTCTTGACAAGCAGCCTGGCCACCCGTTAGAATGATGCAAATCATGGAAGAGTGCCTAGGGTTCCGCACCGCACGGTGGCCTGGTCCAAGCGGCACTGCCTCATCTGAGGTACACCGTGGGTAGAAAAGACCCCAGCGGCAAGTTCCCCCAGGGAACGCCGCGGGGTCTTTTATTTTGGGAGGTGCCAGAAGTGTTAGCTATTTGGACTGAAAATCTAGGTAAGGAATTTGTACGGCAGAAAAAGGCTGCCGGCTTGCTCGGCAGCATGCGCAGCCTCTACCAGCAGAGCACGGAGCGGATTGTTGCTGTGAAGGGGCTTGACCTGGAAGTAGCAAGCGGCGAATCGGTTGCTTTTATCGGGCCCAACGGAGCCGGCAAATCAACTACGATTAAAATGCTAACGGGCATTCTGCATCCCAGTTATGGAAAGGCGCAAGTGTTAGGGCTGACCCCTTGGCAGAATCGTCAGCGGCTAGCGTTCCAGATTGGCACGGTATTTGGGCAGAAGTCGCAGCTCTGGTATCATCTGCCCCCGGCCGACAGCTTCTTTCTGTTGAGCCGTATTTACGAACTAGACGACAACAGTTTTAATAAGCACCAAGCAGAGCTAGTGGAGCGCTTTGAACTAGAGGAGTTCTTCCACGTGCCGGTGCGCAAGCTGTCGCTGGGGCAACGCATGCGTGCTGAGTTGGCAGCCGCCCTCTTGCACGAGCCGCAGGTATTATTTCTAGATGAGCCGACTATTGGGCTAGACGTAGTGGCGCGTCAGAACATGCGTAGTCTGATCAAAGAGATTAATGCGCTAGGGATTACCGTATTTCTTACTTCTCATGATACCGGCGACATAGAAAACCTGTGCCGCCGGGTGATCATGATCGATAATGGGGCTATTGTCATCGACCAGTCTATCAATAGCCTGAAGCGCAATCATCTGGCAGCCAAGATTATTAGGGTGCGCCTGGAAGAAGAGGTGGACAGTTTACCCTGCATCGCGGGCGCGCAAGTGCTCAAGCATAAGGGGGCTGGACTCAAAATATCCCTGGATACTACTAAGCTTAGTATAGATGAGCTCTATATGCGTCTTAGGGAATTAGCCCCTATCGCCGACATTACGATAGGAGATCCTCCCCTAGAAGACATTATCGCTAACATTTATCGTCATGACCTAACCGATACACAGGAAAGGCGGGATCAGGCCAATGAACTTGAGCAAGAAATGGCGCAAGTATAGCGCCGTAGCCACAACGGCGGCCCAGTCACGCCTAGCCTACTGGCAGGAGATGGGGGCTCGGACGTTCTTTTTTGCTATCATCCTTTTCATTTTCTCGGGGCTCTGGGGTCAGGTCATTGGCGCGGATGGTAGCCTCGTCGGCTTTACGCGGCAGCAATTAGTCTGGTATCTCATGCTGACCGAGGCGATTACCCTGAGTGCAACTAGCCTAGTGACTGAAATAGAGCAAGATGTCAAATCGGGCCAGATTGCTTACCTGCTAGCAAAGCCGCTTAACTATTTGCTATACCAGGCCGCCCATTACGCCGGCGAAATGGCAGTGTCAACGTCCTTGAACTTGCTAGCGGGAGGAGTAGTCGCTTGGGCTCTAGTAGGGCTGCCCATTATTACGTTGCCTAGCCTGACTCAGGCATTAGTTCTGCTTGTGCTGGGGGCAGCTGTGCGTTTTTGCCTACTAGCGTCAATCGCCCTATTAAGCTTCTTTGTGGAAGAAAGCCGCCCGTTTTACTGGATATATTCGAAGCTGGTGTTTACCTTAGGCGGGCTTTTCATCCCTATCGACCTCTACCCCAAATTCTTCAAACAGCTTGCAGCCTGGCTACCTTTTCAAAGCATCACTTATGGGCCGGCTCGGGCGTTTATCTCTGGCGATTGGTCGTTATTTGGCAGCTTCGCTAGCATAGCCTTGCTCTGGTGTGTGCTTCTAGCTGGATTGCTGCACTTGGAATTTACGCAGGGGGTGAAACAGATCAATGTCAACGGTGGCTAAGAATTTGCGTTGGTTATTGGCTCAGTGGTCAATTAACCTGTCATCGGCGATGGCCTATCGCGTCAGCTTCTTAACTCAGATGCTCTTCATGCTGGTTAATGACGTGCTACTGCTTTTTTTCTGGTGGGTGCTACTACAGCTGGTGCCTGATATTGGGGGCTGGGGGATGGCCGACGTTTGGCTCATGTATGGGCTGTCTGCAGGCGGTTTTAGCATTGTGGCTTTGCTGGCAGGCAACTACAATCGTCTGGCCAGCTTCATCTCTGAGGTCCAACTTGATTACTACCTGGCCTTACCTAAGAACGTGCTGCTGCATGTACTGATCAGTCGCACTGATTTTGCTGCAGTAGGCGACCTGATTTTCGGTCTGGTATTGGGTGCCCTAGGCTGCAGGGCCTTAGGTGCCAATTACCTGCTGTTTCTTTTATTCATGGTCACGGCGGGATCGATTATCTGTGCCTTCTCGATTATCACTAATAGCCTCGCTTTTTTCTTAGGCCGTAGTGAAGCTATTAGTCGCCAGCTAGCCGACGCTCTGCTGAGTTTCAGCATGTACCCGGGTACGATTTACCAGGGGGCGGCACGCTTCATAGTGCTCTTTTTGGTCCCTGCTGCCTTCATGACCCACATACCAGTGGAAACCCTGCGACACTTCAATAGCATAGGGGTGTGGCAGGTATTAGCGGCTAACCTAGTAGCGTGGCTGCTAGCGGTGACAATGTTTCGTGCGGGGCTTAAGC